>JBAXFC010000041.1:0-13380 GCA_037140135.1 Chloroflexota bacterium | reverse complement strand
GCCCTCGCCCGTGATGACGGCGGTCCGCGTCGCCGCGTCCTGCTCCGAGATCCGGACACGGCCGTCGTAGAGGAACTTCATCGGGCCGACCTTGACGGACACCCGGCCGGCGAAGGTGCCGTCGGCATCCTGCTCGCCCAGCTCGGCGCCGGGCACGCACGGCGCCACCCTGCGCAGGTCGAGAAGCAGCCCGAACGCGCGGTCGGGCGCGGTGGTGATAGTGAACTCGTTCTCGAGCCGCATGCGCCTACCTGCTTCCGCGGAGATACGGCAGGCCCAGGGCCGACGGGAGCTTCGCGTCGCGGGCGAAGATCACCAGCACGGCGATCACCGAGACGAACGGCAGCATGTTCACGATGTCCACCGGAATGTCGATCCCGACCACCTGGAGCGCCGTCGCGAGCGACAGCGACATCCCGAACAGCACGGACCCGACCAGCGCGCCCCACGGGCGCCCGCGACCGAGCATCGCGATCACGATCGCGATGAAGCCCATGCCGCCGGTCACGAACGGCACGAAGGTGCCGGCCCCGACGATGGAGAGGTAGGCGCCGCCGATCCCGGCCAGGGCGCCGCAGCTGATCTCGGCCCAGGACCGGACACGTTCCACGCTGACGCCCGCCGCGTCGAGCGAGTCGGGGCGTTCGCCGGCCGCACGCAGGTTGAGTCCGGTCGAGCTCCGGAGCCGGAGCCACGAGAGCAGCACCACGGCCACGAGCGCGACGTACACCGGCAGCGGCTGCGAGAAGACGCTCTCGCCGAGGACCGGGATCTGCGAGAGGACTGGGATCGGGAACCCGGGGACCGCGTCGAGACGCGGGTAGGACTCGCCGAACATCGTCCCGTGGAGCAGGCTCGTCGCGCCCTCGGCCGAGAGGGTGATCGCGATGCCAACGATGATCTGGTCGAGGCCCAGCTTCACGCAGAAGAGCACCATCACCAGGGACATGACCGCGCCCGCGACGCCGCCGATGGCGAGGCCGATCCAGACGTTGCCCGTGACCATGGCGGCGAGGAAGCCGACGAAGGCCCCCGTGAGCATCATGCCCTCGAGGCCGACGTTGAGGATGCCCGCCTGCTCGGCGATCGTCTCGCCGAGGCTCGCGAACAGGAGCGGAACGCCGGCGAGGAGTCCTCCCGCGATCAGCGCGGTGAGGAAGCTTGCGTTGAGCAGATCAGACACCGGTCGTCACCTTTGCGCGCCGGAAGGCGAAGATCGGCTCTCCGCGAGCCCGTTTGTCACCGAAGTACTGCGTCACGACCATGAAGATGAGGATCAGGCCCGTGAACAGGAGCAGGAAGTCGCTGGGGAGATCCGCCTGCCGGGTGGCGTACTCGCCACCGATCGAGATCACCCCGAAGAAGGCTGCAAACGGGATCACGGCGAGCGCGTTGAGGCGGGCGAGGAAGACCAGTGGCACCACCTTGAGGCCGTAGGCCGGGTTCCAGTCCGCGCGCATGTAGCCGTGGATGCCGACGATGTCCACGGCGGCCGCGAGGCCGATCATGGCGCCGCTGGCGAAGAACGCCAGGACGATGACCCGCGAGACGTTGATGCCCAGGTGGGCCGCGGCTCGCGGGTTGGCGCCCAGGACGTCGAGGCGGGTGCCGAACGAGGTCCGCGTCAGCACGATGTGGATGATCAGGATGGCGACCAGGGCCACGACGACGCCGGCATGGATCCGCGTGCCCGGGAAGACCGGGAGCAGGAGGTCTGCGGGGATCGCCTCGGTCTGGGGGACGGTCGTGGGACCCTTGAACGGGCCCTTGACCAGCAGGTTGGCCGCCCCGATCCCGATGAACGACATCATCATGGTGGTGATGATCTCGTTCATGCCGTAGCGCGCCTTCATCAGTGCCGGCAGCAGCGTCCAGGTGCCACCGACCACCATGGCGACCAGCATCACGACGATCCAGCCCAGCGGGGCAGGCAGGCTGGTGAGGATCATCGGGGCGGTGCCTGCGACCGTCGCGGCCGACAGCAGGAACTGTCCGTCCGAGCCCAGGTTCCACAGGTTCGCGCGGAAGACGATGACCAGGCCGCCCGCGATGAGCAGCACCGGCGCCATCCGCGTGATCGTGTCCTGGAGGCCGGATGGACGCAGGATCCCGGCGACCACGATGTTGGCGTAGAAGGCGATCGGGTCCCGGCCGATCACGAGCAGGATGATCCCGCAGGTGATCATCGCGAGGATGATCGGGCCGACCGAGCGGATCGCGAGATCCAGCCAGGCCTCGAGCCGGTTGGGGCCCTCGTCGAGCGCGACGGTGGGGACTGTCTCCGTGGCGCTCATGTCGCGCTGCCTCCGACGATCAGCTCCCCGATCCGGACCTCGGCACCGGGTCCGTTGTCCACGATGCCGGCGATGCGGCCCTCGAAGACCACGGCCACGCGATCCGAGAGGTCGAGCAGCTCGTCGAGGTCCGTCGAGATGACGATTGCGGCGGCTCCACCGGCAGCGAGCTGCCGGATCCGCTCGCGCACCATCGCGATGGTGCGGACGTCGAGGCCGTGGGTGGGCTTGTTGAAGAGCACGACCTTCGGGTCGAAGGAGAGCTCGCGGGCCAGCAGGGCCTTCTGGATGTTGCCCCCCGACAGCTTGCCGATGCGCGTGTCCTCGTTGCGGGTGCGGATGTCGAACTGCTGGATCAGGGTCCGGGCCGTGGCATTGATCGCCATGCGGTCGATCCGGCCGCGGCGCCAGAACGGCGCATCACCGATGCGCTTGAGCACCATGTTCATGCCGACGGTGTACGGCAGGACCACGCCCTCGCCCAGGCGGTCGTCGGTGACGTAGCGCAGGCCGAGGCGCTGGCGACCCGAGACGGCGAGGTGGTCGATCGACTGGCCGGCGAGGCGGATGGTGCCGCTGGTCGCCTTCGCCTGCCCGGCGATGACGTGGGCGAGGGCCCGCTGGCCACCGCCGTCCACGCCGGCGATGCCGAGGATCTCGCCGCCGCGCACCGCGAGGTTGACGCCGCTGATCCCCTGCTGGCCGCGCTGGCCCACGGCCGCGATGTCGGTGAGCTCGAGGAGCGGGATCTCGGAGAAGGTCCGGGTGCGTCGCTTTGCCGTGAACTCCTCGCGGAGCTCCGCCACGTCCGCGGTGGCCGCAGCCTCCTCGCCGAACATCGTGGCGACGATGAGCCGCTGGAGCTCGTGGGGCGTCTTGCCGGCCAGGACGTCGGGGCCCAGGGAGCCAGCCACCCGTCCCTGCTTGAGCACGGTGACGCGGTCGCCGATCGCGATCGCCTCGTGGAGCTTGTGGGTGATGAAGATGATGGCCATGCCGCTGGCCTTGAGCTGCATCAGGACCTTCTGCAGCTCGGCGATCCCCTGGGGGGTCAGCATGGAGGTGGGCTCGTCGAGGATGAGGACGCGCGAGCCCTTCCAGAGGGCCTTCACGATCTCGACGTGCTGCTGCTGTCCGAGCGACAGGGAGCCCGTCCGCGCGTCGGCGTCGATCGCGACGCCCAGCATGGCAGCCAGCTCGGCGAGGCGGGCACGGGCGGACTTCTCGTCGAGGATGAGGCCCTTGTTGGAGCCCAGCATCAGGTTCTCGAGGACCGTCAGCGTGGGGATGAGGCTCAGGTGCTGGTACACCATGCCGATCCCGAGGTCCCGGCCGCGGCGCGGCGAGTCGATCGTGACGAGTGCCCCGTCAACCCGGATCTGGCCCGAGTCCGGCCGGTAGAGGCCGGACAGGATGCTCATCAGGGTGGACTTGCCTGCCCCGTTCTCGCCGAGGAGGCAGAGGACCTCACCGGGCATCGCCGCGAGGCTGATGTGGTCATTGGCGATGACGCCCGGGAATGCCTTGGTGATGGCGACCAGCTCGACCGCGGGGACGTTCCCCGCGATCGAGCCGGGCAGTGTGGCCGGCGCTGCGTCAGTCACGCAGCACCTGGAGGTGCATCGGGATCATGTCGTTCGCGCCGGCCATCCGCTTGTTACTTGGCTGCGATGAGCGCGTCCACGTCGGCCTGCTTGGCCGTGACGGGAACCGTGATGGAGCCGCTCTTGATGCCGTCGAGCGCGGTCTGCACCGCGGTCCACGAATCGGCGGAGATGTTCTTGGACTGGAGCAGGGAGATGCCGCCGTTGGCCACGTCGAGCGTGTAGCCCGCGTTGCCGAAGGTGCCGGCGTTGATGTCGGCGATGGCCTGCTCGAACACGCCCTGGAAGTTCCAGAGGACGGAGGAGAGCAGGACGCCCTTGGTGTCGACGGTGGTCTTGTCGCCGATGACGTCGATGAACCAGACCTTGTCGGCGCCGGCCGGCGGGGTCGCGGTCTCGACGGCCTGGAGCATGCCGAACGACGCGCCGTCGCCCATTCCGAAGACGACGTCCGCGCCGCCGGAGATGAGGGTCAGGGTCACGCGCTTGCCGCCCGCGGCGTCGCCGTAGCCCGCCTGGCCGATGGAGGCCTGGAGGAACTTGATGGCGGGGTTGACGGACTTGGCGCCTGCGACGAAGCCGCCGGCCTGCTTGTGCCAGTTGGTGTCGTCGGCCGAGATCACGATGCCCAGCGTGTTGGTCTTGGTGGTCTTGGCGGCCAGGACGCCGGCGAGGTAGGCGCCTTCCTGGCTGTTGGTCTCGACGTCGGCCACGAGGCCGGCCTTGGTGGCGGTCGGGTCGTCGTAGACGATGACCGGGATGTTGTTCTCGACCGCGAACTTCGGGGCGGCGGTGTTGTAGCCGCTGGCCTGGGCGATGATGAACTTCGCCCCGCCGTCGGCGAGCTGGCGGAGGATCGGGCCCGGATCGTCGTAGCCCGCGCCGTCCGCAACCTCGATCGCGGCACCGACGGACGTGGCGGCACCCTTGGCCCCGTCAACGCCCTGCTGGTTCCAGCCGAAGTCGTTGCCCTTCTCGGGGGCGATGATGCCGAGCTTGGTGACGGTGTTCGGAACCGGGGTGGCCGGAGCCGCCGTCGCCGGGGCCTCGGTGGCCGGAGCCGCCGTCGCCGGAGCCGGCGTCACCGGGGCTGCCGTCGCCGGGGCCGCGGTCGGGGCCGGGGTCGCTGCCGACCCGCCGCAGGCCGCCACCATGATGGCGACGGCGCTGATGCCGGCGGTCAGAACCGCGAGCCGGGACCGGCTCGTCGTGCTGGACATGTGTCTCCTCCTCTTCGAGTGCTGCTGATGTCGGGGACCCGGATCAGGTCCCGCGAAGACGTGGAACTCCCGTTCTCGTCAGCCGCCTCCATGCAGCGTCACGCGCTTGCGCCCGTGACGATCCCGGGGACCAGATCGGCAAAGAACAGCCGGCGGCTGTTCTCGCCGAGCACCCGCTCGAGGAGCTCGGGAGCGAGTCCGCTGACGCGGACCCTCGCCAGCTCGACGGTTGGGTGGTGAAAGGGGGCGTCCGAGCCATACAGGACTCGGTCAGGCCCCAGGCGCTCGACGGCCTCTCGGATCTTCGAATGCATCGGCATGCCGGAGGTCTCGAGGTACACGTTGGGGTTGCGGGCCGCAACGTCAATGGCGCCGTTGATGTAGATGATGTTGCCGTGGCCCATGTGGCCCAGGATCAGCTTCGCGGCCGGGTAGCGCCGCGCGAGCTCCTCGATGCTCCAGGGGAGCGA
This sequence comes from Chloroflexota bacterium, assembly GCA_037140135.1. Taxonomy (GTDB): domain Bacteria; phylum Chloroflexota; class Limnocylindria; order Limnocylindrales; family CSP1-4; genus CAIXZV01. The sequence continues at coordinate 7,792 of JBAXFC010000041.1, read as the reverse complement.
GAAGATCGGGTGCCCGCAGTGGATCAGCGCCGGCAGGTCGCGCTCGATCAGCAGCTCGATGATCGGATGGACGGACGGATCATCGGGGTGGTACCCGTCGAGCAGCGGATGGAGCTTCACGCCGCGGAACTTGGAGCCGGCCTCATCGAGGAGGCGCCGGGTCTCGTCGGCCGCTCCGGGCATGCGGGGGTTCGCCCAGACGAGGCCGTAGACGCCGGGGTTTGCACCGATCACGTCGCGCACCAGCCCGTTGTCGGGGTGGAACACCATGCCCGTGGCGATCCCGTGCTCGCGCATGGTCGCCACGAGGCCATCTGCGTCCATCGACACCCCGAACATCGGGAAGTCGCCGACGTGCATGTGCGCGTCCAGAATCACCGGGCGTCGCCCGGCAGCGTGGCCGTCGTGACTGGTGACCGCTCGGCGCGGTTGGGCAAGTCGCATCTCCTCGTGGCGTGGCCGGTAGTATGTCGTTCCTCGTGTTGACAGTCAACACATAGTTCAGATGGTATCTTCTGCACGGCCACGCGGAGAGGCCACCACACCAGGCCCAGCAGAGAGCCCGAGCACCATGGCGAGCTTCGACAACCAGACCCTCCGTGAACGGGTCTACGCGCACCTCAAGCAGGAGATCCTCGACAACCGGATCCCGCCGGGTGCGCTGCTCCAGGAAGTTCCGCTCGCGCAATCCCTCGGCATCAGCCGGGGTCCCATCCGTGAGGCGCTGAGCAGCCTGGCGGCCGAGGGACTCGTCACGATCACGCCCCGGCGGGGCGCCGTCGTGCGCGAGCTGACCAAGCACGGCTTCATGGAGGCGTACCAGCTGCGCGAGGCGCTTGAGGCGCTCGCCGTGCGACTCGCCGTGCCCGTCATGACCGAGGCGGAGCTCGATTCCCTGGAACGCCCGCTCGCGGACATGCAGCGGTTCGCGGAGACGAACGACGGCACCAGCTTCTTCGACGCCAACCGCACCTTCCACGAGGTGTTCATCGATGCCTCGCGGAACTCCATCCTGATCGAGGCGTACAGCCGGCTGATCGGCCAGATGGCGCCCTACCGCGGGCCATCCGCGCTCCTCCGGGGAAGCCTGGACCGGTCGATCGCCGAGCACCGGGGCATCCTGGCGGCCGCACGGAGCCGGGATACGGAACGGACGGCCACGCTGGTCGTGGAGCACATCCGCGTGCCGCAGGCCCGCCTGGAGGCGCTGTCCGAGGAGGCGTTCGCGCTGGAGAGCCGCCTCTCCGCCCAGCGGCTCGGGCCGCCGCACGAGGCCGACGAGCCCAAGCGGTAGACAGCCGGCGACCAGGGCGCGGAGCTGCCAGCCCGACGAAGGGGTCCGGCTCTCCGGCGGACCACCGGGCGAAGATGCCGGCGGCGTCCTCGCGAGGCGGCGAGCGGCCGGTGCTCAGCCCCCCCGAATCACCCGCAGGAAGGTCCGCAACGTCGGCGGCTGCCCGTAGAGCACCACGCCCGCCCGGTAGACGCGGATCGCACCCATCGCCACCAGGGGCACGGTGATCGCGAGCAGGCCTACCGAGAGCGCGACCTCCCACGCCTCCACGCGCCCCATCGAGAGGCGGGCCAGCATCACGAACGGGCTCCAGAGCGGCACGTAGGACGTCAGCCGGATGAACGCCGAGGAGCCCCCGCCGAGCGCCAGGACGGCGGGCAGGTAGCCGGCGATCGCCGGGATGGAGAGCGGCAGCGCGATCACCTGCAGGTCCTCGGCCCGCGACAGGAGCGAGCCGGCCCCGGCGTAGATCGACGCGTAGAGCGCAAACCCCAGCACGAAGTAGACGACGAACGCGGCCAGCAACCCCGGTGACAGACCCGCCAGCGAGGACGCGGCCTGGTGCTCGCCCAGCAGCTGGTCGCCGATCTGGCCTGAAAGCAGCATCGTGGCCACCGCCGGCACGAGGACGAGACCCACCTGGGCGAGCCCGGCCAGGCCGATGCCGATGATCTTGCCGGTCACGAGCTCGGGAGCCGTCGCCGCAGAGATCAGCAGCTCCATGACCCGGCTCGCCTTCTCGGCGACGACGCCGGCGGCCACCCACATGCCATAGAAGACCAGCGTCAGGAACGAGAGCACGACGAAGACGATGCCGACGATCCGCCTGCTGGCGAACTCCGCGGCATCGAACGTCTGTCCACCCGCCGACGACCCGCCGGCCCCGGCATCGACCACCGCGAACGTCGGGATCACGAAGGGGCGGGTCGCGGCCGGCTGGGACGCCGTCCAGTCGAGGATGCCCACGGCGAACGCGCCCACCTGGAGCAGCTGGGCCTTGTCCTGCCCGAGCGCGCCGACGCTCACGACCGCGAAGTCGAGGCCGCCGCCGGCCGCGCGGGTGACGATCACGGCACCCGCGGCCCGGCCCTCCCGGACCTCGTCGGCGGCGGCAACCGGGTCGTCGGTGACGTCGAACTGGAAGACACCACCGGCCGTCGAGCCGTCGGCGCCGGTCTTGGTGTTGAGAAACGTGTCCATGGTGGAAGCGGTGCGCGCGGCAAGCCCGGGCTCCACGGAGGCCACGACCACGCTGGTCACCACGGCCCGGCTCACGAGCCGGACGGAGAGCGGGATCAGGGCGACCACGATGGCCAGGCCGGCCATGAGCAGCGTCGAGAACACGAAGGTGCGGGACTTGACCCGCTCCGAGAACTCGCGGCGGGCAACGAGCCAGGCGTTGCGCGGACCCTTCACGCCACGCCCCGGGCCGGCGTGGCAGCCGGGTCCGGCGCCAGGTGCGCCTCGCCGTCGACGGGATGGCCCACGCGGTCGATGAAGATCTGCTCCAGCGACGGGTCCGCCACCTCGAAGTGGAGGACCCTCGCCCCGGCCGCGATCGCCGCCAGCAGCACGGCATCGGGCTCGACGCCCTCGTCCAGCTCCACGGTGGAGCGGTCCATGCCGGGCTGGATGATCCGTGTCCCGGCCAGACCCTCGAGGAACCCGAGCCGGTGGTCGCCCTCGACCGAGATCCGGACCTGGCGCCGGCCGGCAGCCCGGCGCACGTCGCGCAGCGTCCCGCCAACCACCATCCGACCCCGGTCAACGATCGCGACCGACTCGCACAGCGCCTCGGCCACCTCCATCTGGTGGGTGGAGAAGACCACGGTGGCGCCGCGGTCGCGGAGCTCGAGGAAGGCCTCCCGCAGGAGCATGACGTTGACGGGATCGAGGCCCGTGAACGGCTCGTCCATCAGCAGCACCTGCGGATCGTGCAGGACGGCCGCGATGAACTGGATCTTCTGCTGGTTGCCCTTGGAGAGCTGCTCCGCCTTCCGGCCGGCCAGGTCCTCCGCGCGGAACCGGCGCAGCCACGCGACGGCCTCGCGCCGTGCGCGGCCGCTGGGCACGCCGTGCAGACCGGCGAAGAAGACGAGCTGGTCGAGCACCTTCATGCGCGGGTAGAGGCCCCGTTCCTCGGGCAGGTAGCCCCAGGTGCTGCGCGGCAGCCGGTGGCTCTCGACGCCCTGCCAGGTCACCCGGCCCGCATCGGCCTCGAGCACGCCGACGGTGATGCGCATCGTCGTGGTCTTGCCGGCGCCGTTGGCGCCGAGGAACCCGAAGACCTGGCCCGGGGCGACCTCGAACGCCAGGTCGTCCAGGGCGAGGACGGACCCGAAGCGCTTGGTGAGGTGGTCGACGACGAGGCTCATCGGCCCCGAGCATAACCGCGAACCTGCCGGCGACCATTGGGTGAAGGTCCTGGATGCCGATACCGTGATGGTCCGGTACCGCGGCGGTCAGCCCCGCGGGGCGACGATGGCCTTGGGCGCTCCCGGATGTGGTCCGTTTGACGGAGCGCGCGGCAGCCCGGGAAGCGTAGGATGCTGGTTCCGGGGGGATCGGCGGATTGGCCCGCGGGCAGGAGACGGGCCACGTGTCCGCAGCTTGTCGGCCGCGTACCCTTCTCGCTTCGAGGATCGGTTGACTCCAGGCCAAGCGACACCCCCGCGCGATCTCGGGCGTGGACGGGCTCCCAACGCCATCCTGGTCGCGCGCCCGCTGCGGGATGGAGACGGCCAGGTCGTAGACGCCGTCATCGAGTTCGCGAACGAGTCGTGGCGGGCGGCTGCGAACTCCGGGGGCGACGACCCGACCGGCGCGCGCCTCCTCGAGCGCTTTCCCTCGTACGCCGATCGCCTCGAAAACGTCGCTCGTGCCCTCGATACCGGCCAGGAGTTCCAGGTCGTCAGCTCGCTGCCGGGCGATCCCTCGCGGTGGTTCGAGGTCCAGTTCACGCCCTGCGCCGGCACCGTGATCGTCGTGGGCCGCGAGGTGACGCGCGAGCGAGCGATCGAGAATGCGGCACGCGAGCACGAGGAGCGCTTCCTCAGCGCGATGGAGGTCTCCGAGACCGGCATGTGCCTGGTGTCGCCGGAGGGGCGCTTCCTCAGCGTCAACCCCGCCCTGTGCGCGATGCTCGGCCGGGACGCAGAGACGCTCAAGGCCGCGACCTGGCAGGCGTTGACCCACGCGGATGATCTCGAGGTCGACCTCGGGCTCGTGGCGGACGTCCTCGAGGGCCGGATCGAGTCGTACCACCTGCAGAAGCGGTTCCTGCGGCCGGACGGTTCCATCCTCTGGGGCGACCTCGCGGTCGCCTGCGTCCGCGACAGCGATCGTGCGGTGCGCTACTTCATCTCCCAGATCGTGGACGTCAGCGCCGCCCATGCGGCCGGCCGGGCGCTCGCCGCCACCGAGGCCCACTACCGGGCCGTCACCGAGTCCGCGAACGACGCGATCATCACGATCCGCGAGGACGGAACGATCCTTGCCTGTAATCCGTCGGCCGGACGGCTGTTCGGATATACGGCCGAGGAGGCGATCGACCGCCCCGTCTCGCTGATCGTCCCGGACGGCAGCGCCGGGGCGCACGCGGCCGGAATGGCCAGGTTCCACCTCGACGGTGAGCGGCACCTCATGGGGCAGACGGTGGAGGTCACCGGCCGGCACCGCGACGGATCGGACGTCCCGGTGGAGCTCTCCCTGTCCGAGTGGCGTACGGCCGATGGGCACTTTGCCACGGCGATCCTCCGCGACGTCGCCGAGCGCGGCCGGACCCAGGAGACCCTGCGGCGCAGCGAGGCCGGACTGCGGGATGCCCAACGGATCGCGCACATGGGCAGCTGGTCGTGGAACGCGGTCGCGGACGCGGCAACCTGGTCCGAGGAGATGTTCCACGTCTTCGGGCTGGAGCCTCGAGCGACGACCCTCACGTTCGCGGAGCAGCAGCGCGCCTACGGCCCGGAGGCGGCGTCGCGACGGCGCAGGGATGTGGAGCGGGCCCTCGCGACGGGTGATCCGTACGAGTCCGAGTACGACATCGTCCGGCCGGACGGCGAGGTCCGGCGCATCGTCTCGCGCGGCGAGGTCGTCCGGGGCCCGGATGACTCCATCGTGGGACTCCAGGGGACGGCCACCGACGTGACCGCCGCGAGGCGCAGCAGGGCGGCGCTCCGGGCCAGCGAGGAGCAGTTTCGCGCCCTCTTCCACAACGCACCGCTCAACAGCGTGGTCTACCGCCTCATCCGCGACGAGGCCGGTGAGATCGTGGACTGGGAGATCGAGGACATCAACGCCGGTGGTGCGGCCGCGGTCGGCCTCCCACAGGCCGACTTGCCGGGCAGGCGAGCCAGCGAGCTGTTCGGGGCGGAGGCCATGAGCGGCTACATCGCGATCTCCCGGGAGGTCGCCCGGACTGGCCGGCCCCGCACCTGGGAGGAGCACTTCGCCTACAACGACCGGGTCTACCTCACCTCCGTGTTCATGGCCGGCGACGACCTGTATGCCAACGTCAGCGTGGACATCTCGGAGCTCCGGCGAGCGCAGGAGGGCACGCGTCAGAGCGAGGAGCGCTTCCGGACGATGTTCGAGGTGGCGCCGCTCGGGATCGCGCTCATCGACACGACGACGGGGAGCGTCTACCGGGCCAACGACCGGTACCTCGAGATCGCGGGCCGTACCGCCGAGGATCTCGCGACCTTCGACTGGATGGCCGTCACCCACCCGGACGACCTTGACGTCGAGCTCCGGCAGATGGCCCGGCTGCGGGCGGGTGAGATCCCGAGCTACCTCCTGGAGAAGCGCCAGTTCCACCCTGACGGCAGGACGCGGTGGGACCTCAAGGCGGTCGCACCCATGGTGGTCGCGGGTTCGGAGCAGCCACGCTTCATCGCGATGGTCGCGGACATCACGGCGCAGAAGGAGGCCGAGCACGCGCTGCGGGTCTCCCGGGCCGAGCTGGCGGAGGCCCAGCGCGTGGCCCGTGTCGGCAGCTGGAGCTGGGATCCGGTCGCGGATGTCGTGGAGTGGTCGGACGAGCTGTTCCGGATCTACGGCCTGGAGCCCTCGGCCGCAGCGCCGTCGTTCGCCGAGCAGCAGCAGTACTTCACCGTCGAGACGGCGGAGCGGCTCGCGGTCCAGATCGCGGCTGCCATGGAGAGCAGAGAGCCCTTCGAGGCACCGATGGAGCTCGTCTGGCCGACGGGCGAGCACCACCATGCGATCGCGCGTGTGGAGGTCGTGCCCGGGGCCGGCGGCTCCGCCATCCGTCTCCGCGGCACCGTGGCCGACGTGACCGAGCTCCGGAGCGCGCAGGCGCTGACGGACAGGGCTCTGCGCCTCGAGATGGTCAGCCGTCTCACGGGCGGGATCGCCCACGACTTCAACAACATCCTGGTCGTGATCAACGGCTACGCGGAGTTCCTCGCGGAGGGTCTCGACGCGGATGACCCTCGACGCCTCGACGCCGAGGCCATCCGCAGTGCTGCAGGCCGTGCGGCCGCGCTCACGGCCGCGTTGCTCGCCTTCGGCCGGGGCCAGATCCTGCAGCCCGTGGTCCTCGACGTCCAGGACGCGATCCTCGGGGTGGCGCCGCTCCTCGCCAGCGCGATGGGGGACGACGTGGAGCTGGAGATCCGGGGCGGCGAGCCCGCATGCCGCTGCAGGGTGGACCGCAGCCGCCTCGAGCAGGTCGTGGTCAACCTCGCGCTCAACGCGCGCGACGCGATGCCCGGCGGCGGCCGGTTGACCATCGAGACCGCCCGCGCTGTGATCGGCGCCGGGGACCATCGCCTGCGGGCTCCGGCCGTTGCCGGCGAGTATGTCCGGATCTCCGTGACGGACACGGGCACCGGCATCTCCCGGGACACGCTCCCGCACATCTTCGAGCCGTTCTACACGACGAAGGGCATCGGCGCCGGCACGGGTCTCGGGCTCGCGAGCGTCGACGGGATCGTCGCCCAGTCCGGCGGCTTCATCACGGTTGACAGCGAGCTGGGGGCGGGCACGACGTTCTCGGTGTTCCTCCCCCGGACCAGCATGGAGCCGGCGGCAACCGCACCCGAGGGCGAGGTGGCCATCGCCAGTCGTCGCCGGTCCGCCCTTGCACGGGGCGAGACGATCCTCGTGGTCGAGGACGAGCCGGGGGTCCTGGTCGTCACGGTCCGCAGCCTCCGAGACCTCGGCTACACCGTCCTCAACGCGGGCGATCCCACGGCGGCCATTGCGCTCGCCGAAGGGAAGCAGGCGCACTTCGACCTCCTTGTCACCGATGTCGTGATGCCCGGCATGAACGGGCGCCAGCTGGCGGACCGGCTCACCGCGGTGCGGCCAGGCCTGCCCGTGCTCTACACGTCCGGCTATGCGCCCGAGAAGGTCTTCGGCGAACGGCTCCTCGACGAGGGGATGCCGTTCCTGGGGAAGCCGTTCACGAGGGACCAGCTCTCCTCGAGCGTCCGGCGCCTGCTCGACTCCCGACAGTCGAAGGCCCGGAAG
>JBAXFC010000040.1:0-13444 GCA_037140135.1 Chloroflexota bacterium | reverse complement strand
CGCAGCGCGGCCCGCAGCGCCTCGACGACCAGATCGGCGCAGTGCTCCTTGCCCAGCGGCAGCCCGCCCAGCACCCGGCGCAGGTCCTCGGCCTCGAGGATGCGCGCCTCGTCCGGCGTGCGGCCCGCCACCCAGCGAGTCACCCAGCTCCCGCAGGCGATGGCGTTCGGACAGCCGTACGTCTCGTACCACGCCTCGCCGATGCGCGGGCCGTCCATCCGCAGGTACACCACCATGTGCGGCCCCTCGCCCGGACTGCCTTCGCACCCGATCGCGTCGGCGTCCACGAGCGGACCCATATGGTACGGCGCCTGGAACAACGCCAGCACGACCGGCGACAGCATACTGCGGCCCCCTACCCTTCTCGAACGGCCCCCGACCACAAGCGGGCGGTCGGATCGACCGTATACATCGAGATGGTACAGGCCACTTCGCGCATACGTCAAGGGCAAGCGATACTCGATTTTCGGTCCATCGACCCCGAGGAGGAGGATTCCGTCCCGACGCCGAACCCGAACACGACCGCGGTCGAAGGCGGCGCGCGCGGGACGTTCGGGTCCCGTCGCTTCGCGACCGCCGAAGGAGGATATCGTGGCGCGCATCATCTTCCCCGCCGACAACGCAGGCGAAGCCAAGGCCTACATCCGAGCCGTGACGGGCGCGACGAGCATCTCGATCCCCGCCGGCCCGCCGACCGACCAACTGGGCCAGGTGCTGCTCACGGCGAGCACGTTCGTCTCGGTCTCGGCTTCGGCGTCCATCGGCTTCGGCTTCGCCGACGTCGGCGGCAGCGTCGACAGCCGCGTCCTGCTGCAGGACTACTGGTTCGGCAAGGAGATCGACGGGGGAATCCCGGAGGTCAACTCCTGGACCTTCGCCGCCGGGTTCCGGGTCGGCGTCTTCATCGTCGGCTACAAGTCCGACATGGTCCTCGGCCTCGGCCAGTTGGCGGCCAAGGCGACCATCCAGGGCCTGAACGTGCAGCTTCAGGTCCTCCGCGTGGGAATGCCGAAGGGGCCCAACGTGCCGGTCGGCGTGGCATTCCCCGTCGCGCTCAACATCGACAACTACGGCGAGCTCAAGATCTGGGAGGGCGCCGTGGTGAAGTACGTCGAGGAGCATCGCGACGAACTCGCGCCTGTCTTGGTGAGCGCCTCCGTCAACATCAACGGCGAGCGGCTCATGAACGACGCGCCCGGCGTCCGATACGCCCTGTGGCGGATCGCCAACGGCCAGACCCTTCGGCAGGGGATCGCCCTGCTCTCCTCCGGGAAGGCGCCCGGCGTCGGCGAAGGCGAAGTCCGCGCCGTCTACTCGGCGGTCTTCCGAGACCCGCACATGGTCGTCGCCGGCGACGTCTCCGAGAACCGGCCCGTCGGACCGGCCGAGAAGCAAACCGCGAACAACTGGCTGACCGGGTTCAGGAACATCTGACGCCGCGCCGGTTGCCGGCCCCGGTCACACGGTGCGCTCGGCCCGCCGCCCCGCACCAGGCACGGCAGGCCGAGCTCCCATCGACGAGGGCGCCGCGCCCGCCCCCAGGTCCCGGCCGACGAACTCCCGGCCGCCGGTCACGCACCATCCGGCGGTCGAGCCGCGCTCCGCGCCCGCCGCTCCAGCTCGGCGGCGGCCTCGGGCGCGAGCGGCCGGACGCGCTCGACCAGCGCCCCGACCTCCGAGACACGGCCCATCCGCAGCAGCGTTTCGCCGAGCCCCAGCAGCGAGGGCGCGAACTCCGGGTGTTCCGCCAACGCGGCCCGGAACTCGCCCTCAGCGTCGCCCAGTCGACCCATGTCCTGGAGAACGAGCGCCAGGTTGTGCCGCGCCTTGTATCCGGTCATGGTGACGTCCAGGCTGTCGATGTGCCCCACTTCGCGACCGGTCAGAAGCAGCCGATAGGCCTCCTCCGCCTTCCCCAACTCGCCGACGACCCGGTAGACTGCGCCCGCCCGGAACAGCAGCTCCGGATCGCGCGGCGTCAGCGCCAAGCCGCGCTCGATCCACTCCCGCGCCTTCGCCGGGTCGCCCATCTCCAGAGCCCCGCCGGCCAGCATCGCGTACATCTTCCGCACGATCGACTCGTGGGGCTTCGCCAGCCCCAGCGACCGCTCCAAGGCCTCGCGGCTCCGGTCGAAGTCGCGCATATGGAAATGCGTCATTCCCACGTTGAACCAGACGAATGGGTCGTCGGGGTGCTCCCGCTGTTCGAGCGCCAGAATGCGGAGGTCGCGCTCGCGTTTCGTCTTCTGGCCCTCCGGACTGTGGTCATATCCCGAATGCACAACGTGGAGATCCGTCCGCTCCACGCGCCCGCCCATCCGATTGATGGATCCGAGTATCTGCTCGTGGATCCGACCGGTGAACCGAAGCTCCGGCAAGTTGCGGAAGAGTTTCACGTGGTCCACCACGGTCATAGCCGGATCGCCCGGCGCCGCGGGGAAGTGCACCTGCAGGATGAACCCCGTCGTCCGCTCCTCGGTCTGAAAGACGACGTCATGGAGGCGCTTCCCGCACTCCTCCGGAATGGTGTCGTCCGCATCCATCCAGAGAATCCACTCGCCCGTCGCGTGCTCGATCGACGCGTTCCGCGCGGCCGCGAAGTCGTCGATCCACGGGAAGTGATGGACCTTCGCCCCATGCTCGCGGGCGATCTCCACCGTCCTGTCCGTCGATCCGGTATCCACCAGCACGATCTCGTCCACCCAGGGGCGGACGCTCCGCAGACACTCGCCCAGCACGCGCTCCTCGTCGCGCGCGATCATGCAGAGCGAGATCGTCGGCATCCGCCGCCCGACCGCCGCGCTCCTCGGTGCCTTCGCGCCCGACGATCGGCCCGCCCTCGGGTCCGCCGAAGGCGCGCGCGCGACCGAACCGCGCCGGGGCGTGGCGGCGCCCTTCGCGCCGAGCGCCCGGAGGCGTGTCAGAGCGTCCTGCGCCGAGTGGCGCCATGTCCAGGCCTCGCGGACGCGCTTCGCAGCGGCCTCACCGCGCCAGGCCACGCCCACCGGGTCCTGCGCGGCCGTCCGCATGGCCCGGGCGAGGTCCTCCACCGACACCTCGAACTGCCACGTCGGTCCGACGCAATCCCACTCGCCGATACGGCGGCTGCCCATCGGCCGACGCTCGGCCGGTACCCGCCACCCGACGCCGCCGTCCACAAAGTCGTCGGTTGGGCCGCCCGCCGGCACGATCGCCGGCAGGCCGCACGCCATCGCCTCCAAGGCCGTCAGGCAGAACCCTTCGCCGCGATACGGCTGCACGATGCAGTGGCACGCCGTGTAGACGCCCGCCAGCCGACGGTCGGAGAGGTCGTCGTCCAGATACACGATCGCGGGTCGCGACGGATCGGCGGCCAACCGGAGGATGCGCTCCCGCTCGTTCTGGTCCCGGTAGACCGTGCGGGTGCAGGTGTCCTTGATCACGAGGCAGACGTCGTCCAACGCTGAGAACGCGCGCAGATACGCGTCGATGGCGATATCGGCGCCCTTCCTATCTATAGTGCCGCCCGCGAACAGGAACACGAACGGCCTTCGGCCGGCCCGCGCGACCGGGTACCGGGCGGCGCCTGCCTCCGTCGTGAACACGTACGGCGGCGCGTCCGGCGAGAACACGTCCGCGTCCACGCCCAGGCGCACGACGTGGGTCCGGTCCTCAGCGATCCCGCTGCGCGCGTAAACGTCGCGCACGTAGTTCGAGTAGCACCAGACCTCGTCCACGTTGTCCCGGATCGGCTGTATCCAAGCCTCCGGAAGGTAGCCGTACTCCCACGGCTGGATGAGCACGAGGCGCCCTTCTTCGACCTGATCCAGCCGCGGCGGGAACCGGTGCCGAATCCGCACGTCGATCGGACCCGGATGCGGCGCGAAGACCCGCTCGGGGAGCCCCGCGAACCGCGGGTAGTCCTGCGGCTCAAACGCCGGAGGGTCGATGGGGGACAGCGAGAGGTTCACCTCCCCGGTTTCCATCAAGGCGATGGCGAGCTCCCGGTTCACGTGCGCCAGGCTGTGCCACTGGAACAGCTCGCCCTCCAACACGACGTTCGCCGGCCGGCGCCCGACCTTCGGCGCCGAGGGCGGGTGCGGCCGCAGGGTCTCCAGGGCGCGCTCGACCTCCGCGCAGACGAGCTTGCCGACGCGCTCGCGGGAGTACTGGCCCACCACGTACTCCATCCCTCGTCGCCCGATCTCGGACGCTCCGGCACGGTCCTCGACGACCTGGACCAGGAGGTGCTTCAGGTGCTCGCCGTCCGGCTCGGCCCATCGGTGCCCGCGATACGTTGGGATCTCCCGCCAGCCGGCCTCGGGAACCGGCCGCACCGCGCAGTCCACCAGGTAGCTCGTTTCGGAAGTCATGAAGGCGGTGTTGCCGCTCCAGTTCGTTCCGATCGCCGGCTTGCCGCACGCCATCGCCTCCATGAACGGGCGGCCCCAGCCCTCGCCTCGGCTCGGAAGGACGTACGCGTCCGCCGCGTGATAGAGCGCGACCAATTCCCGACGCGTCAGGCGCTCCTCCACGAACCGCACCCTCGGGTCGGCCGACAGATCGTGGTCCAGCTCCCGGCGGACGAACTCCTCCGCCTGGCTCCGCATGCCGGCAACTCCGGGAGGCATGGTCGACCAGACCTTCAGCAGAAGTGTCACGTCCTCCCGCCCCTCGAAGGCCTGCAGGAACGACCGCAGCAGAACGTCCCATCCCTTGTGCAGCGTCCAGTCGAACACGCTCAGGAAAACGAACCGGGGCTCCGCAGCCGCGCCATCCAGAAGCCGGGCGCGCAGGACCCGCGCGCTCTCCGGATCGCAAACGTAGGCCGTCGGATCGAAGCAGCCAGGGACGACCGCCAGCTTCTCCGCCGCCACGCCGGCCTGCGTGAAGGTCCTTCGGTTGAACTCGGTCGGCACCCAGATGTGGTCCATCCGATTGCAGGCGCGGACCCAGTCCTGGGGAATCCGGTCCGTCTCGAACATCGTGCGGCCTATGGAGACGGCGGCTTGGGGATGGCGCGCGTAGCTGGGCGGGAAGTCCTGGACGACGTGGACGAAGCCGGGAGCGGCCGGCCTCGACAGGAGGACCGCCAGCCGCCGCGCTTCGGCGTCGCCCAGTCCGGCAGGGTCCCGGCTCCAGACGAGCGGATGGGCGGCGACCGACGCGCCGGCGTCGTCCAGGGCGAAGAGGAAGTTGCGGCTCTCCTCCCCGTAGCCGCTCGGATCCTCGTGCGGGCCGCTCCACACGACCTGCGCGGATCCGGCGCCGGGATCGACGGCGATCTCCGGCGGGCGGGCCGGAGGCCGCTCCCGAACCACCTGGAGCGCGAACTCCAGCATCTGCTCCACGCTCTCGGGGACCTCGTTCTCTTCGGGCCGCAGTTCCCCGCTCCGATAGCGGCGCTCGTAGAGCTTGGCGTGCTGCAGGAGGCGGTAGAAGCCGGACAGCCACGTGTAGATGAACCCGTGTACGCCGTCCCGATGGGCGCCGCCGAAGTCGTAATACGACCGCAGGTCCTCCACCATGTGGCGCACCGCTCCACGCCAATGGAACGGCGATCCGTCGCGGTACGCGTTCTCCGCCTCGCCGGTCGTGTACGCGTTCATCTTCCCCAGATAGTGCTCGACGCTCTCGTAGGAGTAGTGGACGATGGCGAGTTCCGGGTCGTCGGCGGGGAGGCGGACGGTCCGCCCGTCCACGACCGCCCCGCCGTGGAGCCGCGCGTTGAAGCGGAAGCACCCGTTCTTGAACAGTCGGGGCGACGTGTATCCGGGGTACAGGCTTGTGAGATGCTTGCCCGAGAAGAAGTGCCGGAACGGCGGCAAAGCGGCCTCGAAGGTGTCGCCGTGGTTGGTCGTCAGGTCCCGGATCATCGCGCCGAGGCCCCGCGGCGCCCGCTCGTCGGCGTCCAGATAGAATATCCAGCGATACCGAGCGCGCATCGCCGACACGTTGCGCGCGCGATCGAAGTTCGGCATGAGTGGGTGCGAGACGATCTGGTCCGTATAGCCCCGCGCTATCTCGACCGTGCGATCAGTGCTCTCCATGTCGCACACGATGATCTCGTCCGTCCAGCCCTGCAACGAAGCCAGGCACGCGTCCAGATTGCGCTCCTCGTTCCGGGTGTGGACGATGGCCGAGATGCCGAATGGGTACTCCACCGCCGGAACCGACCCTGTGATCGACGGACCCGAATCCACCGGCCCGTCGCTCGCCGGGCCAACGGCTGTCCTTGCCGTCGCCTGGCTCCGCTTTCTGGCTCCGCCGCGCCTCGGGGTTCCGGCCGCCGGATCGCCCTTCAGCACACATAGGATATGCTCCCGCGCTCCGAGCTGCGGATCGCCGTAGTACGTCAGTTCCGCCACGTCGAAGCCTTCAACGAGCCGCCCCCACTCCTCCAGAGGCAGGAGCCGCTCGTCACCGCTCTCCGGCTCGAACGGGTAGTAGACCGAGGGTACGCTGAACACGACCCGATCGGCCGCCGCGACCTGTCGCTCCAGGATCGCCCGGACGCGCAGCGAGTCGAAGTGCTCGAGCTGCCCCTGGTGGTGAATGACCGCATACCGATCGGCGCGGTTGGGCCGTTCACTCGATCCGAGGTCCCACAGACCGCCAAGCCAGTACCTGGCCGAGCCTCCGAGGAGCCCGTTCGCCTCCCGCGCCCTTCCGACCAGCGTAGGGTCCACGTCCACGCCCTCGGCGAGCACTCCGCGGAGCGAGAGCCACACGGCGCCAAACGCCGTGCCCGACCCGATCTCCAACGTGCGCGAGCCCGGCGGCGCGCACTCCAGGACACGCGTCAGGTACTGGGCGAGGAACGGCGAGCGGCAGGCGCCCGCGAAGTCCTGCCGCACGTTCCACAGTGGAGGGAGTCGCCGCCAGGCGGCCGAGTCCGATCGTGTGATGTCCATCGGGGTGGTACCGTCCCTTCCGCAGGTTCGCAGTCCCGAGGGATTGCCCTCGGGGGCATGGCGCGTGGGCGCGACCACACGTTCGGATCGCGGTCTCGGTCAGCCGGAGCGGCCGCGCAGTCGAATCACGATTCCCCGGCGCCTCGACTCAGGAGCACCTGGCCCGTCTCGGCGTACTCGACCCGGAAGCCCTCCGACAGCAGATACGGCACTGCCAGTTTGCCCTTGCCAGAGTAACCTTCGGGCGCGGCGTTCGTGTCGTCGAAGAGCGCGAGGCAGGTCGCCGCCATCCAGGGGAGCGCCGCCTGGGCCTCCGCCAGGCAGTGCGCCTCGCTGGCGGCGTGGTCGAAGTAGTCCAGGCTGTCCAGATACAGCAGGTGGATGGGAACGGGGTCATCCCCGTCGCCCCACCCTCGCAGAAACGCGACCGAATCCGAAACGACGTACTCCAGAGACGACGCGTACGCGGCCGTGATCCGGCGGCAGGTCTCGATGGCGCCGGGCTCGATGTCCACCGTCCAGGCCCGCCCGCCGGTCTCCGACGCGTACCACCCAAACGCCACCGTGCTCCAGCCGTCGCCCGAACAACCCGACCAGTCGCCGTTGCGCGCGGTGCCCGTCTCGACGATATTCGTCGGCCCCGGCGTCAGTTCCCTCAGGCGCCGAAGCGCACGAATCAGCGTCTCCCGCCGCCCGAACGAAGGCGCGTTCGGCCAATCGGGTACGGGAGAGTGCGGCGTGGGACTGGGACAGCTTTGCTCGGACGTCATGAGGGAAACCCCTGAGCCGACGGACCCCATGGGTCGGCGGCGCTATGGACCTTGTTTCGAGCCGCACCGCCGCAGTTCCTGCCATCTGTGCGGCAATTCGCGCGCTTCACGGCCGCCGAAGGTTTGCACAATGCTCGGATTGAGTGTGCTCACAATGTTCGAGGCACACGATCCCTGCGTCGCACACCACGTCAGAAGGGCGGCCCCGCGCGGCCCGGGCGGCGGCCTGCGGCGCCGCACACGCTCGCCCTGGGGTTGCGCAGCACATCGGCCCGCGCCCTCCGCTGACCCGACACGCGTTCTGCGGCCGGGAAGCCCATACCAGCCGTGCCCACCGCGGCTATGACACGGCCCATCCCATCCTGAACCGTCGCCCAGTCGCCGCATCCGCCGACGACGGAGTGCGACTCCACGCCTCCCATAGCCAAGCGATGTCACGGCGCATGCTCGCCGCCACGCATGGTTGCGCATCCTAACAGTGCGGCACCGGCTTCGAATCGCCCTTGGCGAACGCGTTCAAGCACTCGCCGGTCGGCGACCTTCGCTCGACGAACGATCCACCACTCGGCCCTCACGGTATCCGCCACAACTCGAGTCCGCGGAGGCTGGTCACCGCGAGGAATCGGCCGTCGTTCGATACCTCGACACGAGTCACGCCGGACGGCTTGCCACGGGCCAGCCACAGCACTGCGCCCGTCGCGGTGGATCGCACCAGCATCTCACCATTCGGCGAGACCGACACCGTGATCGGCCGATTCGCCGGCAGGACCAACGCCCAATCGGAGGGCTCGCGATAGCTCTCCAGACGGCGCCAGGAGCGGGTGTCGTAGAGAACCGTCGTAACCTGTTTGGAGTGCTCGTCGTCCATGCTCCGGACCAGAAGCCGCGTCCCGGAAGCGGAGAAGAGCGCGTAGTCGAGGACGCCCTCGACGGCGACCGTCTTGACGATCTCGCCGGAAGCCTCTTTCCTGACCACCACGGTCCTGCGGTCGGTTGCGGGAAGAGCCACCAGGGCGCGCTGCCCACTGTAGGCTACATAGCGGGAATCGGCGACATTGTAGGCCCGCTCCAGCGACGCGAGCCGGCTCAAGTCGCGGGTGCTCCATAGCTGCGGCCCGTGTATGGCTGAGCGAAGCGACGGGCGGCTGGGCCCGACGCGGCCGCTGGGCGACGGGGGGGCGGGCTCGTCGCGACTGCTGCTCAGAGCATCGCCGTATGCGGAGGTCGTCACCATCACGGATCCGTCCGGCGAGAAGTGCGAAATCCCGTTCTCGCCGTCGCCCTCCCACGGCTTGGCGGTTCCGCGGCCGGGATGGGCCCGTCCAAGGCGCCGTCCGGTCCGCACGTCGTACAACTCCATGCCGTAGCGTGCCTGGGCGCCGTTGTATGTGTTGACCGCGAGATACCGCCCGTCCGGGGAGAGAACCACGAGGTCTGGCCTGTGGAACGGCTGCTCGAAGGTCCGGATCTGCCTTCCAGTCGCGCCGTCGTGGACTGCGATCTGGTCGCGGCCGTCCAGCAGGTTCCGGACGATGAACACGCGGCGAGCATCCGTCGAGAGCGTGGCGGAGAACGCGCCGGGCAGGTCAAGCCGTAGCCGCTCCCGTCGGTCCGGAAGCGAAAGCACGGAGACGCCAATCCGGTCCTGCGGATGCGGCAACTGGTAGACATTCAGACCCCGCATCCTCAGGTGGCACACCACCGCTCTGCGTCCGTCGCCACTGAACGAGCAGCGAGGGAGAGCCAAACCGACCCTCGGCACCCGGAGCAGGACCGCAGGACCCGGCCGTCCGGACCTGGCCCGCGTCGGAGCCGCGATGCAGGCCATCCCAGATACCAGTGGCAGGGCGAGCGACACCCATCCCACTAGCCAGGCGGGCGAACGGTCAGGGCCATAGGTCAGGGTCGGAGCCGGCAAGCCAACCGCCTGACGGCACGCCTTTCGCCCAAAACAGGTACTCGGAGGCTCGCGGTAGCCTGAGTTGCCACCATTCACCGCCGAGATGCCTCGTGCCGGGGTAGTCCGCCCACCCGCACTTCCCGCAATGGCTGTACTCCACATGGCCTCCGCCCTCCTTTCCTTCGTACAGCGCATCTGGCATGGACGCGACCACCGCTCGGAACGCCTTGCAGAAGTCCCCGGCGCTGGGTCTCGCTCTGTGCATCTCCCAGCCGAGTTTATAGGCCCTCTCGTCATACCGGTCTACATGCGCGTGGACAGTTCCCTTGATCGACTTCACCTCTTCGGTGAGGCCCTTCAGCGTCATGCCCTGGTATGCACCGATGTACCCGTACATCACATTGCCGAGTGTCGAGGTGCGGACACAGTGGTCGCACATCCAGACGGTTCCGCCACAGCCGCCGTCTCCTCGCCACGGCCGGGGACAGTTGTAGTCCGGCACCGGCGGCACCGCCGGACCCGGCGCCCAGAACTTGAGATGCTTGTTGAACTGATACCACTGCCACCACTTGTATGGCATGTTGGTGTAAGCCCACCACGCGTACAGCTCGAGGCCCCATTTGCTTTCGTACTCCTTCGCCGCTCTACGCACTACGTCGCGCTGCGCAACGACCTCGGCCAGCAACCATCGGTCGATGGCGGCGCCGCACAGATCCGGAGCAGGCATACAATAGAGCCCACCTGGGTCGATGGCTCGAGTCGGAGCGCCCCGCACGTACCCATACAGGTTGGGACCTCCGGCGTCGGACCCGATCGGATCCCTGCTCACCCACCGCCCCTGGTCCACCCGAAGGTGGCGCGCCCTGACATAGAGCCGCGACGCCGTGTCGCGCCAGTAGCCCCACTGGCCATGGGCCATGAACGGATCGACGGTCGCGCCTGTCCGCGCAAGCTCCACGCCCCAAGCGTCGGTGGTCAGCGTGTCGGCAACTGCCGCCGCCGCGTCCAGGAGCACCCTCGTGTTGCCCTGGAAGTCCGATACGTAGAACCTGCTCGCGCCCGATCTGCGCTGGGCGTACTTCCCGCCCCACATGCCCGGCAGGTCGGTGTGCTGCGCGACCGTAGCCAGCGCGCCGTCCGTCTCGATCAGAACGTTCTCGCCGTCGCGCACCACTCCCGCACTTACGCGCCGCAGTCTGAGCCAGTGGCGACAAGACGGCAGCGTCTTCGGGCACTGCCTGCGACCGTGGCCGAGCTACTGAAGCCGGTCTACCTCGCCGACAGCAGGCTGAACCTCAACTAGCGAACATGAAGCGAGGAGGCGTAGAGCGCATCGTTCAGCACGAACAGGACACGACGTCCCGGTCCGTCCCATCGCACATCGTCGGCCAGATCCTGAGCCACCCGGTCGGGGTCGTCGAGCGAGGCTCGGACGCGCGATCTCAACTCACCCACAAGTGCGGGGGGCGCCGTCCCCCCCGGCACCCGCGCGAGCACGCGAACTACGGCCAAGTCGCCGGTCGCGCCGCGCCGTGGTCCGCCGTGCGGGTTCGGCACAGTCACGATGGCCAGAAGCCCGGAGGCCTGTGAGAACTCGAGGCGCCGCACCATCCACCCCGGCTCGATCGGGACTTGGCCGATCGGATGGAGCCCCTCGTGCTGCCGCCAGCGCGCCGCGTATAACCTGAGCCGATGTCCTATCGGCCGAGCGTCTCCCCGTGGCGCCAGAGCGAAGATCGCGCGCCCTGACCGATCGACGCCGACCATCGCGCCGCGGTCCTCGGAGGGGGTCCCGGACCACCCGACAGGCAGGGCGAGCATCGTGCGCCGAACCGAAGCCCTCGCACCTCGCCCGCGCCGAATCGTGTACAAGATGATTCGCTCTCTCCCGATATCGGCGGTGACCGCTCCGCTGGCATCCGGTAGCCAGTATAGGTTGCGCGCTACTCGCCCCCACGATCCGTACTCCCGGTCTGTCAGCCATACCGACTTGCCCGAAGTCGCAACGGCCCATAGGAACCAGCGCCTCGAGAGCCGCTGCCTCGCTGCGCGTAGCAGAAGGGTCTTGCCGTCGGACGACAGCTCGAAGTCGCCGACGATCTGTCGGTCGGCCACGCGGGTCGCCGCACGGGAGAGCTGCGGGAGGGCGCGGATCGACCGGGAGCCCGCGTGCAAGGTCCCGAACCAGAAGTGGTCATTTTGGCCCAGAACAACGACCTGCGGCCCGGCCGGGGCGTAGTTCAGGTTCGCGAAGTGTCGGCACAGAAGCGTTGCACCGGCCGCTAGGCTGTACTCCAGCCGTCGGGCACCGGTTGGCGTCTGTAATCCGCCGCTTGCGGCGGCGCACCCGCACAGCACAACCACTAGACATGCGAGCGTCCGGCGCTTGGGGCCCGCATGGCGGCAGGACGCCGATCCCATCCCTACGCCCATCGCCCAACCTGATCCGCCAGACCCGGTCGGTGCGCGCCAGTGCGCAAGGATGGAGAGAAGGAGGCGCGAGCGGAGTCGCATAGAGGCTGCCGGTGCCACCGCTGGTAGCGACCGCAGGTACGGCATGCCGGCCTAGGTCTGAGTTCGCTGCACTTATGGTCCTTGAGCCAACTGATATCGCCTTGGGACATGCAGCGTACGAACTTCTTGCCCTGCAGCAGCCCCCAGTAGTAGCAGGCGAACGCATCAAACAGCGGCACAGTTGGGTTCAGCTTGCACGTCTGCAGGAGAATGGCGATGGCAACTGCGATCTGGCACGACGGATCTGTGTCACTGCATATCGCCTCCCCGCAATCCTTGGCCCTACAGCCGTCCCAGTTGTCCGCATCGATCTGAAAGAGCCCGCCGTTGTTCCCCGTTCGACAGCAGGGGTTGCACCCGGACTCCGCGTACGCAACGCACGCCAGCGTCCTGTCGAACATGTCAGCCACCGTGGTGTCCGCGAAGCATGTGCGGATACCTGCCTTGAGGGCCTTCCTGATGCTTCGCTTGCTGTCCGCATCATGGTTGTCTCGGCAGTCGTGCCCGTCGCCATCCCGATCATGGTTGCACCGCCGCGGTCCGCGGCAACGCTCCGACTTGCATCCGTCGGGACGGGACTTCTCCAACCCGCTTGCGTCCACCCCGATCGTCGCCTGGTTCAGCGCGTACCCGTACACATTCCAGTTCCCGCCGTCGAACCCCAGCGGGTCCGGGCTCACCCAGCGTCCCTGGTCCGCCCGCAGATGGCGAGCCCTGACGTACTGCCGCGACGCGACATCGCGCCAGTAGCCCCATTGGCCAAACGCGAGGAACGGATCGACCGTCGCGCCCGTCCGCGCCAGTTCCACGCCCCACGCGTCCGTGACCAGCGTGTCGGTCACGCTCGCCCCGACATCCAGCAGCGCTCTCGTGTTGCCCTGATGGTCGGGCACGTAGAAGCGACTGACCCCGCTGCGTCGTTGCGAGTACTTACCGCCCCACATGCCGGGCAGATCGGTGTGCTGCGCGACGGTCGCCAACGCGCCGTCCGTCTCCATCAGAACGTTCTCGCCGTCGCGCACGACGTAGGCCGTGCCCGCTCCCGTGGCCTTCGTCTGCCGCATTCCGTCCGCCGAGTAGGCATACGTTTCGGTGCCGCCAGCGTTGGCGACGGATACGAGGCGGTTCTCGCCGTCCCACGAGTACGTCGTCAAAGCCCCCGCCGCGTTCTCCAACGTCAGGTTCCCATTCGCGTCGTAGGAGCTTGTCGTGACTACGCCGCCCGGAGCCGTCGAGGTGACGAGTTCGTTCACCGCGTTGTACGTCGACGTCGTGACGCCCGCACCGTCCGTCTTCGTCAGGCGGTTGCCCAGGCCGTCGTAGACGAAGCTCTCATCCACGGCCGTCGCGCCCGACCGCTGCTCACG
>JBAXFC010000039.1:0-13724 GCA_037140135.1 Chloroflexota bacterium | reverse complement strand
GGCTCATGTCGGGCGCCACCTACCAGTTCCGCGTCCTGGCCAAGAACGACTGGGGCACGGGTGCCGGGTCCGCGGTGATCTCCAGGCGTGCCCGATGAGGTCGGGCGGTAGCATCCGCGGGTGACCACGACGGACCGCACCCCGATCATCCTCGACGTCGA
This sequence comes from Chloroflexota bacterium, assembly GCA_037140135.1. Classification (GTDB taxonomy): domain Bacteria; phylum Chloroflexota; class Limnocylindria; order Limnocylindrales; family CSP1-4; genus CAIXZV01. The sequence continues at coordinate 13,563 of JBAXFC010000039.1, read as the reverse complement.
TACCGGGATCGACGACAGCCTCGCCCTCCTCTATGCAGCCGCCAGCCCGGAGGCGGACCTGCTCGCGGTGACGTGCAGCTCGGGCAACGTCGAGGCGGCTGACGTCGCGCGCAACACGCTGGGCGTGCTGGAGCTGGCCGGGCGAGGGGACGTGGAGGTTGCCGTCGGACGACGGCTGCCGCTGGTCCGCCCGCTGGAGATCACGCCCGAGACGCATGGCCCCCACGGCATCGGCTACGCGGAGCTGCCGGAGCCGCGCCGACCGCTCTCGGAGCGCTTCGGGCCGGACGTGATCGTGGAGGCCGCGCGCCGGCGTCCCGGCGAGATCACCCTCGTCACGCTCGGTCCGCTGACGAACCTCGCGGTCGCCCTGGAGCAGGAGCCCGCCCTGCCGCGCCTGCTGGGGCGCTGGGTCATGATGGGCGGCGCATTCACGGTCCCGGGCAACACCACCCCCACGACGGAATGGAACGTCCACTGCGATCCGGAGGCGGCCAAGGTCTGTCTCGACGCCTGGGGCGCCGCAGTGGCCGCGGACCCGTCGGTCCCGCGGATGGCGGCGATGGGCCTGGACGTGACCGAGAAGGCCCGCGTGCTGCCCGCCCACCTCGATGCGCTCGCCGGCGTTGCCGGCCGTGATCGGGTCTCGAACCCGGTCCTGCGCTTCCTCGACGATGCGTTGCGGTTCTACTTCGAGTTCCACGCGACGTACGACGGCTTCTACGGCGCCTTCATCCACGACCCGTTCGTCACCGCGGCCGCGCTGGACCCGGCGCTGGTCCTGCGGTCGGAGGCGTGGTCGGTGGACGTGGACACGGCCGGTGGTGCGGCCGACGGCCTCACGATCGCGGACCGGCGCGGCCTTCTGGGCCGGAGGCCGAACGCGGACGTGGTGCTCGAGGCCGACGCGGACGAGTTCCTCCGGCGGCTCGTGGACCGCGTCGGCGGGCTGGCGCGTGCAGCAGGCTGAGGCGCGCGGCCGTCACGGCTGAGGCGCGGGCGCGACGCTACTTGTGCTTGTCCTCGCGGACGATGAGCACCGAGCAGGTTGCATGGACCAGCACGTTCCGGGCCACGCTGCCCAGGATCAGGCGCGCAAGACCCGTGTGGCCGCGCGTGCCCATCACGATCGTGCCCACCTCGTGCTCGCCCGCGTACCGCACGATCTCCGCGGCGGCGTCACCCTCGAGGGCCACGGCGCCGGTCGTGAAGCCGGCCTCGGCGAGCCGGTGGGCCTCTCCGGACGCCTCCTTGGCGACCTCGGCGCGGGTCTCGTCGGCGGACCTGCTGTAGCTGTCGAGCACCTGGTCGTAGAGGCCCGGGGTGAACCCCGCCGCCACCGGCACGGCCACCTCGGCCACCGTGATCACGTCGATCTGCTGGCCCACGAAGATCGGCCAGCGGGTGAACACGCCCTCCGCGGTCCGGGCGGACGGCGAGCCGTCGTCGGCGAAGGCGACCGGCCCGAGGTGCGTGTGACGCGCCACGAGGACCGGGCACGGAGCGTGGTCCACGATCTCCGCGGCCGTGGAGCCCAGGAGCATCGTGGCGATCGTGCCGTGGCCGCGGCTGCCGAGGACGACGACGTCGGCGCCGAACGCGACCGCCTCATCGACGATGGCGGTGCCGGGCCGTCCGTGGAGCAGGAAGCCCTCGACCTTGAGGCCCGGCTGGGCAACGGTGCTCTCCGCCCGCGCGACAGCCTCCTTGAGGTGACGGGCGTCCACCTCCTCCTCGGACTCGAGGTTCGTGCCGGCGTCGCCCATCGCGGCCCAGGACATGGCGAGGGCGTCCGAGTAGGGCTGCTGCGCAGCAACGATCCGGACGACCGAGTCCGGGGGGAACGCCAGAGAGGCGACCAATGTGGTGGCGCGGTCACTGGAGACCGAGCCGTCGACGGCGAGCAGAATGCGCATCGAGGACCTCCGATCCAGCCCATCGTGGCCCTGTCGCAGGCTCCGGGGATCGGCCGAACGGCCCGAAGGCCGGTCCGTCCGGACAGGCTGCACGGCCGCTCCGTCCCGGCGCTTCGTCACCTGATGGCAGGCATCTGCCCCGACATCGTCTGGGCGAGACCTCCACCGCGGCGCCGGCGAGCAGCGCTGCTACCCCGTCGGGCCCTCGTCGAGCGCCTTCCGGACGGCGGCCAGCAGTTCGACCGGCCCGAACGGCTTGGCGAGGAGCGGCTGGCTGCTCAGGGCGGTCAGGTCGCTCGACTCGGCGCGATCCGAGAAGCCGGACATGAACAGGACGGGCAGGTCGGGGCGACGGTCACGGAGGTCGGCGGCCAGTCCGGGACCGCTGAGGTGGGGCATCAGGACGTCGGTCACCAGGAGGTCCACGGTCAGCGGGTCCACCTCCTGGGCCCGTCGCGCGTCGCCCTTCACGGTCAGGACGTAACCCGCTCGCGACAGGATCGTCGTCGCCAGGGTGCGCACCTGCGTGTCGTCCTCGACCAGGAGGATCCGCTCGCTGCCCCCGATCGGCAACCGGTCACGAAGGGCCACGGCTGCCTCGTGCGCAGCACCGCGCGCGGGCGGCAGGAGGATGCGGAAGGTTGCGCCGTGACCCGGCTTCGACTCCACCCAGATCGTGCCGCCGGCACGCTCGACGTAGGCATGGGCCGTGGCCAGTCCGAGGCCGGCCCCTTCCCCCATGGGCTTCGTCGTGTAGAACGGCTCGAACAGCCGCGCCCTGGCCTCCTCCGAGAGACCGGGTCCCGTGTCGCGGACGAGCAGCTCCATGTGCGGACCGGGCGCGACTCCGAGGTGGGTCTCGGCGAAGGCGGCGTCGATCTGGACCCGTCGGACCAGCACATCAACGCGCCCGCCGCCGGGCATCGCCTCCCCGGCATTGGCGACCAGGTTCACGATCACCAGCTCCAGCTCGGTCTGGTCGACCAGGACCTTCAAGCCCGACGCGGCGTCGAGCCGGAGGACGACCCCAGCGGGCAGCATCCCCTTGAGGCTCGGCTCGAGCGCGCTGACGGCCGCGTCCACCTCGACCACCTGCGGCTCGCGCGGCTGGCCCGAGGAGAGCGAGAGCAGGGACCGGGTGAGGTCCGCCGCCCGGTCGGCCGCCTGCAGGATCTGGTGGACGTCGGCGGCGGCGGTCGCGTGCTCGGGCAGCTCCGTGAGCAGCAGGGAGCCGTAACCCGTGACGGCGGTCAGCATGTTGTTGAAGTCATGCGCGATGCCGCTGACCAGCCGCCCGATCGCCTCGAGCTTCTGGGCCTGGCGCAGCTGCTCCTCGAGGACGCGGCGTCCGCGCAGGTCCTGGGCGATGGCCGCCAGCCCGATGACGCCGCCGGGATCGTCCCGCACCGGTGACAGCGTCACCGAGACGGGGACCCGGGTGCCGTCCTTCGAGACCAGCGTCAGCTCGGCGACCACGGACGGCTCCCCGCCGCGCAGCACGCGGGCGTGGAGCGCCAGCGCCGCCGGCAGCGCTTCCGGCTCCACGATCACGGCAATCGTCCGGCCGACGATCTCCGTCGGGCGGTAGCCGAGGGCGCGCCCGGCGCCGGGATTCCAGGACCGGATGACCGCGTTCGCGTCGCTGGAGAAGATGATGTCCGTGGCGCCGTCGACGATCGCCGCGAGGCGGGCGCGCTCCTCGGCGGCCTGTCGCGTTGCGGTCACATCGCGGATGACGCCCAGGCGGAGGCTGGATCCATCGGGTCCGGTGATCCGGCCGGCGCGCAGGTCGCCGATCCACCGGGCGCCATCGTGGCGCTGGAAGACCACCTCCTCGTGAACGGGGATGCCGCGGACCAGGCGCCGCACGAGGTCCGCGCGGTCGCCATGGATTGCCCGGTAGGGTGCCACCTGCACGAGCGGCTGGCCGAGCGCATCGGCGGCCTCCACGCCGAACACCCGCTCGGCGCCGGGGCTCCAGAAGACGATCGTCCCGTGCTCGGTGGTCGCGATCACGGCGTCGTCCACGGCCCGCAGGATGGCGTCGCGGAATCGCAGCTCGCGGTCCGCCTCCAGTCTGGGGCGCTCGTCGCGGGCGATGATGGAGAGGACGCGGATCCGGCCGTCGGCCTCGCGGACCGGGGTCACGCTGACGCTCGCCGGGATCGAGGCGCCGTGCGGCGTCGCGAGCTGGACCGCCGCGATGGTCACCGTGCGTCCCTCGTCGAACGTCTGCGTCCGCAGGTGATCGCGCTCATCGTCGGACAGGTCGATGGGACCGTGCTGCCCGATCGCGTCCGCCGCCGCAATGCCGGTCAGGTGCTCGGCACCACGGTTCCAGGACTGGACACGGCATTCGCGGTCAACGGTGAAGATCGCCTCATCGGCCTGTTCCACGACCGCCGCCAGGCGCGCCCAGGCGATGGCGGCCTCGCGCTCCGCGGAGACGTCCCAGCTGATGACGACCCGGGCCTCGCCCGCCTCGCCGTCCACCAGCGGGTACGAGACGATGTCGAGGATCCTGGGACCCGCGGGCCGGTCGTCGAGAACGTCGCCCGTCCAGTAGGCGCCGTCCCGGGCCGCCGCCAGCATCGACGGCTGCTCGAGGATGTGGCGGACCAGCGGCTGGTCCAGGGCCGGACGACCGATGGCATCCCCGGCCGGGACGCCGAACAGGGTCTCCGCCCCACGGTTCCAGAATGTCACCAGGCCGGTCCGATCGGTCACGATGACCGCGTCGCGGATCGCGGACAGGATGCGGGATTCGGCCGCGACCCGCCGCTCCCACTCCATTCGCTCCGTGACATCGCGGACGACCCCGTCGATCGCCACGAGGACCCCGGCCGCATCCCGCTCCACCGCGAGGTCGCCCTCGATCCAGCGCGCGGAGCCGTCCGCGTGGATGATCCGGACCTCGACCCGCTGGGGGTCGTCGCCCCAGTCCCCCACACCGCGGCGGAGGATCTCGGCGGCAGCCGGGTCGTCGGGTTCGAGCAGGCGGACGTAGAGCAGCGGGTCCGCGAGATACGCCGCGGCCGGATACCCGGTGATCCGTTCCGCGGCCGCGGAGACGAACACGAAGCCGGCCGGGTCGACGAGTCGGTACCGGAACAGCAGGTCCGGTGATCGGTCGATCAGGGTACGGATCGAGTCGAGAGGCATCGTTGGTTGACCTGCGTCGGTGACAGCTGCTCCTGGTCCGTCGCCCCGCACGCGGCGGGGAGCACGGCGACGATAGCCGCCTCCGGGCGGCGCGCCGTGTGCCAACCGGCACCTGATCGATCCTGCAACCGGGGGATTCCACGCTGATTCCCGGCTGATTCCCGGCTGTTCCCCCAGCGATCCGGGGGGCCTAGCAGACCCGGTACGTTCGGCCCCCCTCGCCCGGGGTCCAGCACGCCTAGAATGCCGGAGCGCCCGTACATGGAGCTCCGTTGCCAGCCAACGCCCCGACATCCGTCAGCCGGGCCTGCGCTCGGGTCCCGCAGATCCTGGCACGGCGACAGGACACCGCCGCATGAGCACGGCTCGCGGATCCCGTGAGCCCGGGCCTGGCGCGCCCGCGGGCGCCCGCGGGAGCGCTGACCCGCCTGTTCCGGCAAGCACCGAGCGCCCGATGACGGGCTTCCCGGTCGGCGAGGATCGGGCCGCCGGAGGCCGGACGGTCAGGCAGCTCGGCTCGCTGATCGAGGTCGGCCGCGTGCTCGCCCTTGGCCTCGGCACCCACAAGGCCGCCGCGGAGCTGCTGCGCATCTGTGCAGGGCTGGGGGACTGGGAGGCGGCGGTCGCCTGGGCGCATATGGATGGCGAGTGGAGCCTGCTGGCCTCCTGGACCGCGGACGAGGAGGCCGGTGACCGGTTTGCCACCGCTGTCAGCGCCCTGCCGCCGCGCGCGGCCGCAGACCTCGGGGTGCTGGTCGGCGACCGGCCGGTGCCGGTGACCGTTCGCTGCGCGTCACCCGCCACCGGCGCCTGGGCCGGGCCCGCGTGCGACCAGGGGATGTCGGTGGCGGTTGCACTGCCGGTTCGCGCTCGGGACAACCTGCTGGGCGTCGCCACGTTCTTCGGCCGCTCGCCGGTGGAGCCGGATCTGGAGCTCTCGCTGACCCTCCAGGCGCTGGGCCAGCAGGTCGGCACGTACATGGAGCGGGCGACAGCCGAGACCGAGCAGCGGATCCTCGCGTCGCGGCTCGAGACGCTGGTCACCAGCCGCCGGATGGCGGTCCTGGTCGAGGACGAGCGCCACCGGATCCGGCTGACGAACGAGCTCTTCTGCCGGCTGTTCGAGATCCCGTCCGCGCCCGAGGCGCTGGTCGGCTCGGACGGCAGGGCGGCCGCAGAGGGGGCCAGGCACCTGTTCGAGGACCCGGACGGCTTCGCCCTCCGGGTCGAGGCGCTGGTCGCCGCCGGCACCCCCGTGCTCACTGAGCGCCTGCGGATGGCCGACAACCGGATCGTGGAGCGGGATTTCCTGCCGGTGGTGGCCGACGGCCGCTCGCTGGGCTGGGTCTGGGTCTACCGGGACGTCACCTCGCGCCTCCAGGCTGCGGATGCCCTCCGGGACTCGAACCACGAGCTGGCGATCGCGCTCGACCGCGCCCAGGAGCTGGCGGAGATCGCGGAGCAGGCGAGCGCTGCCAAGAGCGCGTTCCTCGCCTCCATGAGCCACGAGATCCGGACGCCGATGAACGGCATCCTGGGCATGAACACGCTGCTCCTCGCCACCGACCTGACCCCCGAGCAGCGGGAGCAGGCGGAGAGCGTCCAGTCATCCGCGGAGTCCCTGCTGGGCATCATCGACCAGATCCTGGACCTGTCCAAGATCGAGGCCGGCCGCCTGGAGCTCGAGGAGACGGAGTTCGACCTCCATGCCGTGATCACCCAGGCGACGACCATCGTCCGGCCGGTGGCCCAGCGCAAGGGCCTGCCGCTGCGCGTGCGCCTCGATCCGGAGCTGCCGATCGCCGTCCGCGGCGACCCGATGCGCCTGCGGCAGGTCCTGATCAACCTGCTGGGCAACGCCGTCAAGTTCACCGAGCGGGGCAGCGTGATGCTCCGGGCGGAGCCCGGAGCCGACGCCGGTGACCGCCTCACCGTCCGGTTCGAGGTCGTGGACACGGGCGTGGGGATCTCCCCGGCGGATGCCACGCGGCTGTTCCGGCCGTTCGCCCAGGCCGATTCCTCGATCACCCGCCGCTTTGGTGGCACCGGGCTCGGCCTTGCGATCAGCCAGCAGCTGATCGAGCTGATGGAGGGCCGGATCGACGTGGTCAGCGCCCCCGGCGAGGGCAGCAAGTTCACGTTCACGGTCCAGTTCGGGCGGGGTGACCCGACCCTCCTCGAAGGGCACCTGATCGCCGACACCGGCGAGGCTCCGCTCCGGATCCTCGCCGGCAGGCGGGTCCTGCTCGTGGACGACCATCCGCTCAACCGCGCCTATGCCGAGGCCTCCCTGCGCCGGTACGGCGCCGAGGTGGACATCGCGTGGGACGGGCTCGGTGCGCTCGATGCCTTCGTGCCCGGTCGCTACGACGCGATCGTCATGGACGTGCGGATGCCGAACATGGACGGCTACGACGCGGCGCGCGAGATCCGCCTGCGGGAGGATTCCGCGCTCGCGCCGCGGACCCCCATCCTCGCGCTCACCGCGGACGCGATGGTCGAGGATCGCGACCGGGCCCTCGCCGCCGGCATGGACGAGCACCTCGGCAAGCCCTTCCACGCGGCAGAGCTGGGCGAGCTGCTCGTCGAGCTGATCGACGGCTCGGCCGGTGCGCGGTTCGAGCACCCGGGCGGCGCGCCCCAGCCCGCGCCCGAAGGTCCCAACGCATCCGAGGCGGCCGCCGCGATGACCGGCGCGGGCCTGGACCTGCCGCGCATCCTGGTGGTGGACGACAACGAGACCAACCGGCGGGTCGCCCTGGTCCATCTCGACCGCCACCAGGTCTCCGCGACCGCGGTGGCGGACGGGGTGGCGGCTCTCGCCCGCCTGGCCGCGGAACCCTACGACCTCGTCCTCCTCGACGGCCTGATGCCGGGACTCGACGGGCCGGCCGTCGCGCGCGAGATCCGGCGGCGAGAGGCTGCGGCGAACCTGCCCGGGATCCCGATCGTGGCCGTGACCGCGAGCGTCCTGCCGGAGGACCGGCGGCGGATGATCGAGGCGGGCATGGACGACCACATCGCCAAGCCCCTGCGTGCCGACGAGCTGGGCGACGTGCTGGAGCACTGGCTGCCGGGCGGCCCCGAGCTCCGGATGACCGTGATCCCGCCGGCTCCGGCAACCACGGCTGTCGCTGACGAGGAGGAGCCGGGCGTCCCAGTGCTGGACCTGCACAAGTTCGCGGCGCTTGCGGATCTGGGTGACGCCCAGTTCGTGGACCGGATCGTGCGGCTCTTCCTGGCCGACGCCGCCGAGCGGGTCGCCCAGGTGGACGATGCGCTCGACACAGGAGATGTCATCCAGTTGCGGTCGGCGCTCCACGCGCTCGAGGGCGTGTGCGGGAACGTGGGCGCCATGGCGCTCGACCGGCGGGCGCGCGAGCTCCACACCGAGATCCACCGGCGCGAGGACCGGGGTGAGCCGATGCTCCCGGGCGCCTACGGGCCGAGCGGCCTCGAGCCGCTGCTCGACGCCACGCGCCTCAAGCTCCAGGGGCGACTGGCGACCGGGGGGCGGCGCTAGCTAGGCCCGCTCGCTCCTCCGCTCAGCCGGCGGCGATCTGCATCCGCTCGATGGGCCGGTCCCCCCAGCCGCCGGCCCCGGGCACGGATTCGGCAGGATTGACGAGGTCCTCCGGCGCGAGCAGCGCGAAGGCGTCCACCACCTGGGGATCGAAGTGGGTGCCCCGGCACTTGTTGATCTCGTCCACCGCCAGGTCCACCGGCCACGCGCTCTTGTACGGGCGCTCATGGGTCAGGGCGTCGTAGACGTCGCAGAGGGCGACGATCCGGCTGGCGAGCGGGATCTCGCCCGCCACCATGTGGAAGTAGCCGTTGCCGTCCCAGCGCTCGTGGTGCGTCATCGCGATCCGCTCGGCAAGCTGCAGCAGGTTGGATCCGCTGCCCATGAGGATCTGGGAGCCGATCTGGGTGTGCTTCTTCATCTCGTCGAACTCCTCCACCGTCAGCTTGCGCGGCGCGAGGAGGATCCGGTCGGGAATGCCGATCTTGCCCAGGTCGTGGAGCGGGGCGGCGAGACGCAGGAGTCGGACGGTGTCCTCGTCGAGGCCGAGGATGCGGGCGAGGAGCGCGGCGACCCGGCCCACGCGGACCACGTGGCGGCCGGTCTGGTCGTCGCGGTACTCGGCGGTGCGGGCCAGCCGGTCCAGGGTCTCGAGCTGGGCAGCCTCCACCTGGGCGGTCCGCTCGCGGACGCGCTGTTCGAGATCCGCGTTGCGGATCTCGACCTCGAGGTAGAGCATCCGGGTCTCGAGCAGGTTGCGCGTGCGGAGGATGACCTCCATCTGGTCGATCGGCTTGGTCAGGAAGTCCCGTGCACCGGACTCGAGGGCCCGACGGCGCGCTTCGTCGGTGACGTCTGCGGTGAGCACCAGGATCGGCAGGTAGCCCGCCGCGTCGAGCTGCGGACGGAGCGCGTCCATCACCGCGAAGCCGTCGAGGCCGGGCATGTGGAGGTCCACGACGATCAGGTCCGGCGTGTGGAGCGCCACCAGGGGGGCGACCGCGTAGGGGTCCTGGGTCATGGTGATGTTGCGCAGGCCGGCCCTCTCGAGCACCTGGCGCAGGACGCGCAGGTTGAGCTCCTGGTCATCGACCAGGAGCACCCTCGCCTCGCGCAGGCGGGCGGGGAGCATCGGAAGGCTGCGCTCGACCATCGGGTCTAGTGTGGCCGACGAGGTCAAGCGCGTACAGGTACCCCTTTGGGGGTGCTCGGCGCGCAGAAGTGCTGCCCGGGGTGAGCAGGTCGCCCCGTGGTATCAGGGGCTGCGTCGGCTGCCGCAGACGGATGTCAGTCGGGCGGCGGTCCCTCGGCGCGCATCGCGACCAGGAGCATCAGGAAGCTGGTCTCGACCACGTCCACCCCGGCGATGATCATCGCGACGATGAACGGCAGCGGGCTGCCGGTCAGCCAGCCTGCCGCAGCGGCGACCGCCGCCACCGCGAGGAAGACGTACCGCACGCCACGCACGAGGACGGCGACCTCGCGGCCCGTCATCTCGGTGCCCTCCCGCGGCCGGCCTGCGTCCAGGCGACGCATCGCCGCCCCGGTCAGGCGAAGTGCGACCAGCACGGAGATGGCGACCAGCGCGGCCCGGACGAGCGGTGGTGGCGAGGCGATGGCCGCCAGGATGGAGCCGTTCCAGCCGAGCAGCGTGCCGCCCGCCAGGGCGCCCAGGCCGCCGGCAAGCCAGGCCGTCCGCCGGAGGCCGCCTCGACGGTCCCGGACGTGGCCGGCCGTCACGCCCCTCCTCCGCTCTCCGGCAGGATCCCGATCTCGTGGGCGACCCCATCGGCGATCCGCCACGCCCGCAGCGAGGCATGCCGGCTCACCGGATCCGCCTCGGCCGGCGAGAGCGAGACGAGCACGAACAGCGACGCCGGCCACCAGGCGGCCATCTCCACGTCCCGCCTCGACGGGACCGCGGCCGTCCGCACGTGCGAATGGACGATCGCCCAGAAGGTCTCGCCGGCCGCATCGGTCTCGTTGACCAGGCGCCGGACGTCATCGGGGTCCATGCGGAACCGCGCGAGCGAGGGGGCCACGTTGCGGCAGGGCACGTAGCGCAGCGACCGACCGCCGCTCCGCGGATCACCATCACCCACGATCACCCCGCACGCCTCGTTGGGCGCCTGGGTGCGGGCCTGGGCCTCGATGGCCTGCAGGATCGCCGCGGACAGGGCGACGGACCGGGGACCCGGGTGCGCGACCTCGGTCACCGGCCGGGGGCGAGATCGCCCATGGGGAGGGTGAAGGTGGCCGGCGGGACGTCGCTGCCGGCAGGACCGGACCCGTTGCCACCGGCCGAGACCGGCAGGGGCGCGCCGGCCTCGCGGGCGGCCCGCGCCGCATCGGAGCAGACGGGGCAGACGGGATCACGCCGCAAGCGGAGCTCGGTCATCTCCATCGACAGGGTGTCCACCAGCAGCAGCCGGCCCACCAGCGGTTCCCCGATCCCGAGCAGGAGCTTGAGCGCCTCGGTGGCCTGGAGCAGGCCCATGATCCCGGGCACCACGCCCAGCACGCCGGCGATGGAGCAGGCGGGGGCGAGCTCCGGCGGGGGCGACGTGGGGTAGAGGCACCGGTAGCAGGGACCCTCGTACGGGACGAAGGTGGAGAGCTGGCCTTCGAAGCGGTACACGGACGCGTGCACGACCGGGATCCCGGCCGCGACCGCGGCGTCGTTGAGCAGGTACCGGGTCTCGAAGGTGTCGGTGCCGTCGATGATCGCGTCGTACCCTGCGACCAGGGCCGCGACGTTGCCGGCCAGCAGCGCCACGTCGTGGGCGATCACCGTGACCCCGGGGTTGAGCGCCGCGATCGTCCGCCGCGCCGACTCCACCTTGGGCATGCCCACCCGGTCCGTGGTGTGCAGCACCTGGCGCTGGAGGTTGGACAGGTCCACCACGTCGAAGTCCACGATGCCGAGGGTGCCGACGCCGGCCGCCGCGAGGTAGAGCGCCGCCGGCGAGCCCAGCCCGCCCGCGCCCACGAGCAGGACCCGCGACCGCAGCAGGCGGGCCTGGCCCTCGGGGCCGACCTCCGGGATCAACAGGTGGCGGCTGTAGCGGCGGCGCTGCTCCTCGGTCAGGCTGGTCGCCGGTTCCTCGATCGCGAGGCCCTCGGCGCGCCAGCGCTCGTAGCCGCCGGCCATGGACACGACGTCCGCGTAGCCCATGGCCGCGAGGGTCCGGGCAGCGAAGAGGGACCGCACGCCGGCGGCGCAGTACAGCACCAGGGGGGCATCGCGGTCCGGGCAGGCGGCCTCGATCGCGGTCTCCAGGCGGCTCTTGGGAACGGGCAGCGCGCCCGGGATCCGTCCCAGGTCCCACTCGTTGGCCTCGCGGACGTCCACCAGGCGCGCCGCGCCGGAACGCCGGAGCGCATCCGCCTCGGCCGGCGAGACCTCGCGGACGCCGGGATTGGACGCGTGGGGCACGTTGCCGCCGGTCGTCAGCCCGCGTCCTTCGCCAGCGGCTTGACGCCCGCCTCGTCGAGCAGGTGCTGGAGCGAGTCGAACGAGAGCATCGCGCACTTGAGGCGGGCGGGGCTGATCTCGATCCCCAGCAGGTCCAGCAGGTCGGTGGCGGCAAGGGCGACCACGTCGTCAACCGGCTTGCCCTTGACCTCGTCGGTCAGCAGGGACGCGGACGCCTGGCTGATGGCACAGCCGCGGCCGGTGAAGCCGATGCCGGTGACCACGCCGTCCTCGACGGCCAGCTGCATCGTGATCCGGTCGCCGCACAGGGGATTGGCCCCCTCGAAGGTGGCCGTGGGCGCCTCGAGCACGCCAAAGTTGTGGGGGCGGCGGTAGTGCTCGAGGATGTAGTCGCGGTAGAGATCGTCCATGGGTGCCCGGAGTGTAGCGCCGGTCGCGGCCGAGGGTCCGCGGGGCGTCCGGAGGTCCGCCTGGTGGCCGATTGGCGCCCGGCGGACGGAAACGCTCTGACGTCCCGCACTGAAAGATGTTCATACGGCGATAACGCGAATAGGGAGACATACTCCCCCGTCAGGTCGTAGTATCCGACCTGCAACGCAGGCGCAAGGCAGGCGCAATCCCGCCACGACGTGCGTTGTCGAGGAGAAGCGCTCGCATGCGCCGCCGAATCGGTTGGACCGCAATTCGGCCACCGGAGGAGAGAACACACATGCTTGCTAAGTCACGGCTCGTGGCCGCGCTCGCTGCAGCGACAGTCGTCGTTGTGGCCTGCGGCGGCTCAAGCGCCACCCCGGCGCCGGCCAGCACTGCGCCCGCCCCGGCCACCGCCGCCCCGGCCAGCACTGGACCCGTTGACTGGAAGACCGCCACGTCCGCCGGTGCAGGCGGCGTGGACGCCGTCTGTGCGGCCGGCAAGGCCGAGGGCACCCTCAACACCATCGCGCTGCCGCCGGACTGGGCCAACTACGGCCAGATGATGACGGACTTCACGGCGAAGTACGGCATCAAGGTCACCAACGACCAGCCGGACGTCGACAGCCAGACCGAGATCAACACGGCAACCCAGCTGGCCGGCACGGGCCGCCAGCCCGACGTGTTCGACCTCGCCCCGGTCGTCGCGGCGGCCAACATCGGGATGTACGCGGCCTACCAGCCGACGGTGTGGGGCGACATCCCGGACGCCAACAAGGAGGCCACCGGCCTCTGGATCAACAACTACTCCGGCTTCATGTCGATCGGCTTCGACAGCTCGCTCGGCGACATCAAGACCATGGCCGACCTGAAGGACCCGAAGTACAAGGGCAAGATCGCGCTGAACGGCGACCCGCTCAAGGCGTCCGCCGGCTTCAACGGCGTGGTCATGGCCGCGCTGGCCAACGGCGGCTCCGCCGACAACATCCAGCCCGGCATCGACTTCTTCAAGGCGCTCGCCGAGAGCGGCAACTTCATCCCGGTTGACCCGGCCCCGACGACCATCGCCTCGGGCCAGACCCCGATCGTTCTCGACTGGGCCTACAACAACGGCT
>JBAXFC010000038.1:0-13832 GCA_037140135.1 Chloroflexota bacterium | reverse complement strand
CACTAATTCGGTCGTCATAGTCGGAATCTACGACAACGAGCCGATGCGCGCAAATCGGAGGTCAGCGTGCCGTCGGCGGCCGCCGCGCCAACTCGGCTGCGGGTCAGCTCAGCCCCGCTAGAGCGTGGCAACTGCGCAGGATCGGCCGGATCGTCGGAATGCCACGCTCGTCATGGCGGGTTCTCACACACACGCGAGTCGCGGACAGCCGCCGGCGAGCGGCCCGGCTCCGGGGCCCCGGCGTGGCATCGCGAGGTCAGGCGCGGGGCGGCACCCACTCGGTGATCTTGCGCACGATCGAGATCCCGTCCTGGATCGCGGGCTCCATCGCCTCGGCGGCGGCGATCCCGGTCTCGATGGCCGTCAGACAGAGGATGCCCTCGGCGATGGTCGCGAGGCGGATCTCCGCGGCGTCGCGGACCGCGCCGGAACGCGGGGTCGGCGTATTGACCACCAGGCGCACCTTGCCGCCGGCGATCGCGTCGAGGATGGCCTCCTCGTCGCCCACCGGATCAGCGCCAAGCTTCGCGACGGGCAGGGACCCGATCCCAGCGGCCGCCAGCGCGGCGCGCGTCCCGGGGGTCGCGGCCAGGACGTATCCGCCGCGCAGCAGCGCCTCGGCCACCCGCAGCAGGCCCCACTTGTCGCGATCGGCGAGCGAGATCAGCGCGACGGGCGGCGCCTCCCCTTCGCCCACGCGCGGCGGCACGAGCGAGGCGCCCGTCAGCGCCTTCGCCATGGCGACCCGCGGATCCACGGCGATGCCGATGACCTCGCCGGTTGACTGCATGAACGGCCCGACCGACGGATCGACGCCCTTGAGCTTGGCCGTCGAGAACGCCGGCGACTTCACGGCCACGAACGGCGGCGGCGCCATGTGGCCTCCCTCCCAGCCCAGCTCGCGCAGCGTGGCGCCCAGCGAGATCCGGACAGCGAGCTCCACCATGGGCACGCCGGTCACCTTGGACAGGAACGGCACCGTCCGCGACGCGCGCGGGTTGACCTCGATCAGGTAGACGCCGTCGTCGCGGACGATGAACTGGGCGTTGACGAGGCCCCTGGCGCCGAGCGCGAGGCAGATGCGCTCCATCGTGGCCACGATCAGCGCCTGGTCGCCCTCGGAGACGGATTGCGGAGGGAACCACGCGATCGAGTCGCCGGAGTGGATGCCCGCGCGCTCCACGTGCTCCAGGAGGCCCGGGATCAGGACCTCGTGCCCGTCGGAGACGGCGTCGATGTCCACCTCGATCCCCTCGAGGAAGCGGTCGATGCGCACCGGCCGGTCCGGGTCCACGATCGAGGCGGCGGCCAGGTGGCGCGCAAGGTCCTCGGGCGAGTACGCGAAGTCGATGGCAAGTCCGCCGATGACGAACGACGGCCGCACGATGACCGGGTACCCGATCCGCTCCGCAAGCGTGAGCGCCTCCTCGATCGACTCCGCCATCCCGCCCTCGGGCTGCGGGATGCCGAGGCGGTCAAGGAGCGCCGAGAACCGGGTCCGCTCCTCGGCCTGGTCGATGGCCTCGAGGTCCGAGCCCAGCAGCGGCACGCCGGTCGCGACCAGCGGCGCAGCCAGGTTGAGCGGCGTCTGCCCGCCGAACGCCACCACGGCCGGCAGTTGATCCACCGTCCCGTCGGCGTTGAACGAGCCCTCGCTCTCGAACTCGATGATCGAGCGGATGCTCTCCACGTCAAGCGGCTCGAAGTACAGCCGCGTGGACGCGTCGAAGTCCGTGGACACGGTCTCGGGGTTGGAGTTGACCATGATCGCGCCCCAGCCCTGGCGGCGGAGGATGTCCGCGGCCTGGACGGCGCAGTAGTCGAACTCGATCCCCTGCCCGATCCGCACGGGCCCCGAGCCGATGACCATGGCGGCCGGCCGCGTCACGGGCGGCGCCTCGGGCGCGGACCCGGCGGCGGCGTACGTGGAATAGAAGTACGGCGTCTCGGCCGCGAACTCGGCGGCGCACGTGTCCACCATCGCGTAGCCGGGCCGGAGACCAAGCGCGTGACGCGCACCGCGCACCGCGGCCTCCTGCATGCCCGAGAGCACCGCGAGATCCTTGTCCGCGAACGCGGCACGCTTGGCGGTGGTGAGCAGCGACGCCCCCTCGACATCCTCCGGATCCACCAGCCGCGGACCCATCGTCCGCACGTCCGCCTCGAGGCCGATGTTGCGGCCCATCTCCGAGAGGAACCAGGCGTTGATGCCGGTGGCGCGGCGGACGACCTCTTGCGGGACGCCTCGCCGGAGGAGCCCCAGCACGCGCCACAACCGTGAGTCGGACGGCTCGAGGAACTGCTTGAGCACGATGGGCGCCGCCGAGCGCTGGGCCAGGCGCGAGCTCTCGCACGCGGACCCGTCGGCATCGATCCAGCGGATCGGCGCATCCTCGATCGTGAGCGTGTCCAGGCCGCCCACGCCCACGCGGATCCCGTCGCCCTCGTCCTCGTGCGAGACGCCACCGTAGACGGCGGCGAGGTAGTCGAAGGTCGGGCCCCAGGACGGGTCCTCGCCGAGGATCCCGGCGCCGGCCTGCTCCAGGCCCCGGAGCGCCTTGTTGAGCGCCGCGCCGAAGGTGCGGTCGATCGCCATGACCTCGCCGGTGGCCTTCATCTGGGAGCCCAGGCGCCGGTCCGCTCCCGGGAACTTGTCGAACGGGAAGCGCGGCAGCTTGACGACCACGTAGTCGAGCGCCGGCTCGAACGCGGCGACCGTGGTCCCGGTGACCACGTTGGGGATCTCGGCGAGCGTCCGGCCGGCGGCGATCTGTGCTGCGACTCGCGCGATCGGGTAACCGGTGGCCTTCGACGCGAGCGCCGAGGACCGCGACACGCGCGGGTTGACCTCGATCACCGCGTAGTCCGTCGAGTCCGGCGACAGGGCGAACTGGACGTTGCACCCACCCTCCACGCCGAGGCCGCGGATGATCGCGAGGGCGGCGGAGCGCAGGCGCTGGTGGACGGTGTCGGTGAGCGTCTGGACCGGCGCCACGACGATCGAGTCGCCGGTGTGCACGCCGAGCGGGTCCACGTTCTCCATCGAGCACACGGCGATGCACGTGTCCTCGGCGTCGCGCATGACCTCGTACTCGATCTCCTGCCAGCCCACGAGGCAGCGCTCGATCATGACCTGCTTGATCGGGCTCGAGCGCAGGCCCGCCTTCACCCGCTCCCAGTAGGCCTCCTCGGTCTCGACGATGCCGCCGCCGGTGCCGCCGAGCGTGAACGCGGGCCGGATGATCGCCGGCAGCCTGATCGTCGCGAGTGCCACCACGGCCGACGCATGCCGGGCCTCGTCGTCCACGCCCTCCACGATGTGCGACGGGGCGTACGGCTGGCCAAGCCGGTCGAGGAGGTCGCGGAACGCCTCGCGGTCCTCGGCCATGTGGATCGCCTCGAGCGGCGTGCCCAGCAGCCGCACGTTGTGGCGCTCCAGCACACCCGCCTCGGACAGCGCCATCGCGAGGTTGAGCGCGGTCTGGCCACCGAGCCCGGCGAGCAGCCCCTCCGGCTTCTCCCGGGCGATGACCGCCTCGATCGCGGACACCGTGAGCGGCTCGAGGTACACCGCATCGGCGACCGTGGGGTCGGTCATGATCGTGGCCGGGTTGGAGTTCACGAGGATCGTGCGGACGCCCTCGGCACGGAGCGCGCGGCAGGCCTGCGTGCCCGCGTAGTCGAACTCCGCGGCCTGGCCGATGACCACCGGGCCGGAGCCGAGGATCAGCACCGAGGCGGGCTTGGGGCGGTGCGCCCGGACCGGCGGCGTGCGGTACGTCACGCGTTCCGCCTGCAGGCGTCGGCGAAGCGGTCGAACACGGCGAGCGCGTCGAGCGGCCCGGGTGCGCCCTCCGGGTGGTACTGGACGCTCTCGATGGGCTTCTCCGCGTGGCGCAGCCCCTCCACCGAGCGGTCGTTGAGGTTGATCTGGCTGACCCGGAACCCGGAACTGCCCGGCAGGCCGTCCGCGACCACCTGGACCTCGTGGTTCTGCGCGGTCACCTGGACGTAGCCCGTGTCGAGGTCCTGGACCGGGTGGTTGGCGCCGTGGTGCCCGAAGCGGAGGCGCTTCGTCTCGGCGCCTGCCGCCCGCCCGATGATCTGGTGGCCCAGGCAGATGCCGAGGAGCGGGCGGCCGTCCTCGATCAGCGTCCGGGCCAGCGCGACGGGACCGTCGAGGCGGGCCGGGTCACCGGGGCCGGGCGAGAGGACGACGCCCGAGACGTCGGACGCGAGCACATCCGAGGACGACGAGGTGTGCGGCAGGATCCGGACCCGAAGGCCGCGCCGCCGGAGCGAGTTGACGATGTTCGCCTTGAGGCCGAAATCCACGATCGCGACCAGCGGCTGGGACGGGTCATCCCCCACTTCGCGGACGGCGGCGGGCGAGACCAGGGCTACGAAGTCCTGGTCCTCCCAGGGGGCGACGCCCCGGGCAAGGGCCACCGCCGCATCGCGATCGGCGAGGCCGGGCGCCGTGATGATCGCCCGCTGGCAGCCGGTGGTGCGCAAGTGGCGCGCGAGGGCCCGCGTGTCCACGCCGGCGATCGCCGGGATGCCGCTGGTGCGCAGCATCGTCGCCAGCTGGCGGGCGTCGTCGAGGACGGCGGCCGTGGCGTGGGCGACGACGAGGCCGCGCAGCCACGGGCGCTCGCTCTGGTCGTCGGCGACCAGGCGGCCGTAGTTGCCGATCAGGGGGTAGGTCATGACCACGACCTGGCCCGCGTACGAGGGATCGGTGGCGATCTCCTGGTAGCCGGTCTGGGACGTGTTGACGACGAGGTCGCCACCGGACGCCACGGGGGCGCCGAACGCGATCCCCGGGAAGACGGTCCCGTCCTCGAGCGCGAGGAGCGCGGGACCGGAATCACCAACCCTCGGGTCGACGATGGCGTCGGCGCGCGGCAGGGGGAGATGTCCGGAGGACGGTGGGGCGATCACTCAGATCCCGGCGTGTCGCGGCAGGATCGCGCCGCAGGCAGGCGTGCGCATGCGCTTGTCAGACCTCCTACCCGGCCTCACAGGACCGGTCATGCCGGCCTCACGGGACCGGCGCTCAGGATGGGCAGAGGGTAGCACGCACGTGCCCGCCAAGACCGCTCTCGGAAGCCTCCGCTCAGGCCGGGAGGATGTCCGTCGGGCCGCCGGGCAGCGAGGCGCCGGCGTCCGCGGAGGGGTGCTCGACCACCACGCCGACGGGCAGCTCCACCCGGAACATCGCCCCGCCGGTCTCGCGGGTGGCGACGCCGATCCGGCCCCCGTGGCGCTCGGCGACCCAGCGGGCGATGGCGAGGCCCAGGCCGGTCCCGCCCGAGGGGGCGTCCGGGGAGCGGTAGAAGCGGTCGAAGACGTGGGGCATGTCCTCGAGGCTGACACCGGGCCCCTCGTCGGTGACCTGGACCCAGGCGATGCCGTCCTCCCCGCGGACGGTGACCTCCACCGTCCCGCCGCGCGGGCTGTGCCGGATCGCGTTGTCCACGAGGATCGTGACCAGCTGCCGGAGGCGCGCCGGATCCCCCGTGAGCATCGCAGGCGAGGGATCCACGGTCAGTCGCACGCCGCGGTCACCGGCAACCCGCTCCAGCACGGAGACCGCGTCCACGGCGACGTCGCCGAGATCGAGGGGCATCCGCTCCAGCGGCACCGCCCCCGAGTCCGAGCGGGCGAGGAGGAGCAGGTCGTTCACCAGGGACGTCAGGTGGGCCACCTCGGCATCGATGTCGTCGAGGGCCTCCCTCGACTCCCCCACCGGGCGCTCCGGATGACGCTGGAGGTGCTCCACGGACGACCGGATGACGGTCAGCGGTGTCCGGAGCTCATGCGAGGCGTCGGCGGCGAACTCGCGCTGGCGGCGCAGGGCGAGACGCTGGGTGGCGAAGGACTGCCGGATCGGCACCAGCGCCCTGCTCGCGTACAGGTAGCCCAGCACGAACGAGGCCAGCACCACCACGAGGCCGCCGATGAGCAGCGTGACCAGCAGCGACGCCAGCGTTGCCACCTCGGTGGAACGGTCCTGGAGTGCCTGGAGATAGTAGGTCTGGCCGTCCGCGACGTAGACGAAGCGCTGGGTGAGGAGACGCGCGGGCAGGGTGGCCGCCCCGAGCTGGACATCGACCTCGCGCACGTCGCGGCCGGTCGCAGCGGACCCGGCGGCGGCGAGGCTGCCGGGCTCTGGCATGCCGGAGAGCACGACCACCGGCTGGCGCCCCAACTGGACGGGCTGGCCCGAGGCGTCGAACGCGAACAGGAATGTGTTCCCGGCGCCGGCCTGGAACCCGAACTGCGAGCCGTTGGGGTTGTCCGCGCCGGCGCCGTTGTCGGGGTCGGTGCCGCCGGTGAAGCGCGTGACCCACGGGGTGACGCGCGCGGAGAGCTGGTCCACGCTCGCGCCCTGCAGCGTGCCGGCGACCGCCGCGTACAGCCCGGCCCCCAGGACGAGGAGGACGACCAGCGTGGACAGGGCGCTCCACGCCACCAGGCGCCAGCGGACGCGGCGGACCAGCCGCGCCTCGTCGGCGAGCGCGACCTGCTCGGCGCCATCGTCGCGGGGATCGACCCGCTTCCCGTCAGCCATCGGCGAGACGGTAGCCCACGCCACGCACGGTCTCGATGCGCGCACCGGCATCGCCGAGCTTCGTGCGCAGGTAGTGGACATAGGCGTCCACGGCGTTGGGGGTGACGGCCACGCTGAACGGCCAGGCGTGGTCGAGGAGCTGGTCGCGGGTGAGCGTCTGGCCGGCATGCCGGAGCAGCGCCTCGAGGAGCGAGAACTCCCGGGGCGAGAGCTCCACGTTCCGGCCGTCCACGGTGACCCGGCGGGACGCCTCGTCAAGGACGATCGGCCCTGCCTCGAGCCTGGGCTCCGCCCTGCGGACGCCCGGCTCCGCGCGTCGTGCCAGGGCCCGGAGGCGGGCGGAGACCTCCTGGTAGGCGAACGGCTTGACCACGTAGTCGTCGGCACCGGCATCGAGGCCGATCACGCGGTCGTTGATCGTGTCGCGGGCGGTGAGCATCAGGATGCTCACGTCGATGCCCGCCTTCCGGATCCGGCGGGCGACGTCAAGGCCGGACATGTCGGGCAGGCCCAGGTCGAGGATGACCGCGTCCAGCCCGTCCATGGCCGTAGCCAGCTCGATTCCCGTCCGGCCATCGGGCGCGTGCTCGACGATGTGGCGGTCCTCTTCGAGGAGGCGGGTCAGGGCACGGGCGAGACGCTCGTCGTCCTCGACCAGGAGCAGGTGCATCTGTGCGTTCTCGTCCTGTCAGGGGGCAACGGTCACCGCGCCGGCCGTGCCGAGCGAGATGGAGCCGTCGCTGTTCTGGGTGACCTGGGACGGGTCGAAGCCGGAGCCCAGCGAGACCTGGACCTGCGCGCCCGTGGTGACGTCCGAGGCTGCCGCAGACACGGTCTTCCTGTAGGTGGTCGCTCCGTCGAGCTTGAACGTCACGAGCTGGCCGGTGGCCAGCTGGATCGTGATGCTGCGGGCGCTGACCGACGTGACGGTGCCGGGAAGACCGCTGGCGCCGAACCGGCCGAAGCCGCGCTCGAGGCCGAGGCCGCCGTCAGCGTCGCCGGAGCCACCGCGACCACCGTTGCCGTTGCCGTCGTCATCGGCGCCGGGCTGGCCGCCGGGGATGCCGCCGGCCCCGGGCTGGCCGCCGGGGATGCCGCCGGCCCCGGGCTGGCCGCCGGGGATGCCGCCGGCCCCGGGCTGGCCGAGGGCCGCGACGTTCGAGGCTGCCGGCGCGCTGGCCCGACCCACGGCGAACGCGATGCCGACGCCGGCCACGAGCAGGGCGGCGCCAAGGGCGAGGTTCAGGATCCCGGAGGAGCCCCTGGAGGTCGATGTCTGCGCCATGGCGGGCCCGGACACGGCGTACCCGCCTTCAGGAGCGACCGGCGTGAACACCGGCGGCGTCGCCGCGGCGGCGTTGAACGGCGGCAGACCATTGGGCAGGGCACCCGGGGACTGCGCTGCGAACGGGGGTCGAACCACGGGCGCCGGCGGCGTCGGCACGGGCTCGGTCATCGCACCGGGCTCGGGATCGACGGGCTGGAAGCTCGGGAAGGTCACGTGGATGGTCTCCTGTCGGACGGGGTGCTGGCAGGGTCTGGTGTCGATGGCCTGCTTGCGGTGCTGGGGCCCCCGGGTGTTGCAGGGAGCCGGATTGTCCGGATCGGGTGTGAGAGACGCCTGAGAGCGCCGGCGTTCTCAGGAGGCCTGGCCTGCAGTCGCCTTCTCGATGAGCGAGGCGGCATCCTTGATCGGGATCGCGAACCCGAGCCCCTGTGCCGCCGTGGAGACCGCGGTGTTGATCCCCTCGACGGCACCGCTCGCGTCGAGCAGCGGACCGCCGCTGTTGCCGGGGTTGATGGCCGCGTCCGTCTGGAGCAGGCCCCGGAGCGTGGTGGGCTGGCCGGTGGTCTCGTCCCGCACCGTGACCTCGCGGCCGAGGCCCGAGATGATGCCGCGGGTGACGGTCTCGGTGTAGGTGCCCAGCGGGCTGCCGATGGCGATCGCGGTCTGGCCCACCTGGATCCTGTCCGAGTCGGCGATCCGCGCAGCCGAGAGCCCCGTCGCCTCGATCTTGATCAGGGCCAGGTCGTTGCGCGTGGACTGCTCGATGATCGTGGCCGGGTAGGTGGCGCCGTTCTCCAGCTCAACGGTCAGCGACTGGCTGCCCTGGACCACGTGGCGGTTGGTCAGGATGTAGCCGTTCGAGGTCAGGATCACGCCGGACCCGATGCCCCTGGTGGGCTGCCCGAAGGGCGAGAACTGGTTGGTCGTGAGCCCGTCGGCCGTGATCGTGACGACGGACTTGCGGGCCTCGGCGACGACCTCCGTGAGGTCCACCGACTCGACGGTGGTCGGGTTGGTCACGCTGGTCGCGCTGCCGGCAGGCGCTGTCGGGACGACCGTGGCGGCCGGGAGCATCGCGGACACGACGAGTGCCGTCCCGCCCGAGGCGAGCGCCGCCGACAGGACGGCCGCCGCGACGACGGTCCCGAACCTCGCCCCGCCGCGCTCCCTGCGCGCGGACCGGCCGGCGGCCTGCGCAACGACCGGCGCCATCGTCACGGTGGGCCACGCGGACTCGAGGGGCGTCGGCGCCGGCGCGACCGGCGACCAGGCGGCAGGCGGCGGGACGGGTGTCGCGGCATGGGCCGGAACCGGGGCGGACTCCGGGACGGGACCGCTCCAGGTGAAGCCTGCCGCTGCCGGCGCCGTGGTCTCGGCCGGTTCCGGCGCCGCCCACGCCGGCGAGCGGTCGGGTTCGGAACGGGGCTCGGGGACATCTGGGGAGTTCGGCGTGGTCATCGCGGGGTGGCTCCTTGGGGACGCGATCGTTCGAGTGCGATTGCCAGTCAAACGCCTCTGCCTGAGACACCCCTGAGAGCATCTGCGGCGGGGGCGCCGGTCCCGGGCTCCGCCAGCGCAAGCGCCAGCGGCGTCCAGACCACGCGGTCCGAATCGGTGATGGCGACGGCTCCGTAGCCGTCCTGGCGGGCGACCCAGGCGATCCCGGGCTCTCCCATCGCGAAGGCGGCGGTTGCGAATGCGTCCACCAGCGTCAGCCCCTGGCCGATGACGGTGATGCTCCGGAGGCCGGACGCGACGCTGCCCGTGTGCGGATCGAGGATATGGCCACCTCGCTCGTAGAGCCCTGAGGTTGCGACGGCCATGTTCCGGATGGCGAGGACGGCGGCCACCGCACCCTCGCGGTCCGGGTGTCGGACGCCGATCCGCCAGGCCCGCCCGGGCGCCGGCTCACCGCAGGCCACCAGGTCCCCGCCCGCGACCACCTCGAAGTTGCGCGCGCCGGCCATCCGCAGCAGCGCCACGGCCTCGTCCACGGCCCAGCCCTTGACCACGCCGGTCGGATCGGGGCGGCCGTCGGGCCGGTGGCCGCGTGGATCGAAGAACCCGCCGGTCCGCTCCCGCAGGCCGTCGGCGAGCGTGAACATGGCCCGCACGTCCGGGCTCGCGTCCTCGAGGGCCAGCGTGCCGGCGCCGATCCGGGTGACCTCGCTGTCCTCGCGGAACGGGGAGAAGCGCCGGTCCACGTCATGGAACCAGGCAACCGCTTCCTCTACGGCCGCGGCGGCCACGAAGGGCTCCCGGATGTCGATCGAGACGGTCGTGCCCATCACGGGCTCGACACGGACCTGGCGCTGGACGCCGGCCTCGCCCGGCGGGCCTCCGTCCGTGCCTCGGGCTCGATCGCGGGCCGGCGCGGGCTCCACGTCCGGCTAGATGCCGGCGGCGTCGAGCGCGGCCTGCAGCGACCGCGCGTAGGCGATGCTCGTGTAGGTGGCACCCGAGACGCCATCGATCCTGGCGCTCTGGGCGGACAGCACCTGGCTGCGCAGCATCGGTTCCACGCGGCTGGAGATCGACGCCGAGCGGCGGTCGCCGCTGGGGAGCTGGACGGCGGAGACGTCGGTGATCCTGCCGCTGACCACGGTCACCGCGACCTGGACCGGCCCGAACCGGGTGTTGACCGTGGGTCCGCTGACGGTGCGGGTGCCGCCGGACGTGGTCGTCCCGGTCCCTGGCCGGGAGCCGGTGCCGGAGACAGCCGCCATGTCGGACGGGGTCTGGAAGTTCAGCAGCACGACGAGCGCGAACGCCGTCAGCACGATGGCGAAGGCTCCGCGCTTCGGCATGGGTGCTGGCTCCTTTCGGGTCACCCGGGGTTCGCCCGGGCTGGCGTGGTCTGGCGAGGGTGCGGTCATCAGGTGGGAGTCCGGTCGTCGGGCAGGATGCCGGGCGAGGCTGAGAGGCTCCTGAGAAGTGTTGGGGTCAGTACGTGAAGCGCTCCGCATGGAGCTGGGCCATGGGCACCCCGATCTCCCGCAGGGCGGCCTCGGTCCGGATCATCAGGTCGGTGGGTCCGCAGAGGTAGACGTCCTGGTCCGCGATGTCCGGGACCAGGCGCATGATCGTCGTCGCGCTGAACGGGTCCGGCGGAACGTCGATCCCGCGCCGGCCCACGAGGTAGTGGATCGTGGCGCCGCGGTGGGCCGCCAGCAGGTCCAGCTCGCCGCGGAAGACGAGGTCGGCCGGGGTGCTGGCGCGGTAGAGCAGCGTGAGCTCGCCGGGGCGTCCGGCCAGCGACTCCAGGAGGGCGCGGATCGGCGAGATCCCGATGCCGCCCGCGATCAGGGTCACCTTGGGCCGGCTGCGCCGGGCGCCGGTCAGGATCCCGTACGGCCCCTCGAGGAAGACCCGCGTCCCCACCGGCACCTCGCCGACGCGCGCGGAGTCGTCGCCCAGCGCCTTGACGGTGAAGCGCAGCCACTGGCCGTTGGGCGCGGACGAGAGCGAGTACGGGTGCGCCCGCCACCACGACGAGCGCGACAGGAAGCGCAGGATGAAGTACTGCCCGCTGCGGGCGGCCAGGCGGTCCAGGTCCCGACCCGTGACGTAGATCGACGTGACGCCTGGCGCCTCGGGGACCAGCGCCATCACCCGCAGGCCGTGGCGGCGGTTGAGCAGGATGGGCTGTCCGAAGCGGAAGACCAGGACCAGGGCGGCCGCGATGAGGTAGAGGCCGATCCAGTACGCGGTTGCGAGCGCGTCGTGGGTGAAGTCGAGGCCCACGAAGACCTGGTGGAGGAACGCGAGCGCGATGCCCAGGTAGGCGTAGACGTGCAGCCAGTACCAGGCCTCATAGGAGAGACGGTGGCGCGCCGCGCGCACGGACGTGATCCCGAGCATGACGAACAGGGCGAAGCCGGCCAGGGCCCAGATGACGTACGGGAAGCCCGTCAGCAGCTCCACCAGCTCGGCGACAACGCTGCGGCCGTCCCCGATGGACCAGCCGACCAGCGTGGACACCACGTGCCCGCCGATCAGCCAGACCGTTCCGAAACCGAGCCAGCGGTGCAGCCAGGCGAGCCGGTCGGGCCCGATGGCCTCGTCCAGCCAGGGGCTGCGACCCATGAACACGAGCTGGATCAGCGCGAGGTAGGTTCCGAGGAGGGCGGCCAGCTGGCCGAAGGCCGTGAAGACGCCGCCGGGCGCGGACAGCTCGTCAAGGGCGCCGTGGCGGATCCACATCAGGACGATGAAGGCGCCGTTGCCGATCAGCAGGGCCGCCACGTCTCCGGGGCGGATGCCCCAGTGCCGAGGCATGGGCACCGGGCGCGGTTGGTCGATGGGCGCGGAGGACATGACGGGGATGGTCCGGGAGGCGGATGAGAAGGGGCTGAGAGCGGCTCGGCGTCGCGGAGGCCCGCCTCAGCCCGCGCCCCTGCAGTCGTAGAGGACGGCCTGCAGACCGGGGACCCGGCCGCAGGTGCCGGTCACCCAGTTGGCCCGCTCCCCGGCGATGCTGCCCTGCCCGTCCCCGCCGAAGAAGCCGCCCGGGCCGGCGCCGCGACCGGCAAGCAGCACGAAGCGCAGGCTGCCGTCGCGAAGGTAGGCCTTGAGCTGGTCGAGCGTGGGGGTGGGATCGCTGCCCATGAAGCCGCCCATCGCCATCACGGGCATGCCGGTGGCCAGCTGGATCGGCCCGGCCTGGCTCGCCGAGGCCACGGCGACGATCCAGCGGGCGCCGCCCTGGTTCGCCGCGAGGTAGGCGATGAGCCCGGTCGCGGTGGTGTCGGGCGGGAAGCCACCGCCCGGGCCACCTCCCCCGGGACCCCCGAAGGACCCGCGCGCGTTCGGCGGGCCCGCCGCTGGATCACCGCCGGAGATCGGGCGGGAGATCGTGGCGCCCGTGTAGAGGAGCGGCCCCACGAGGATCGCCGCCACCCCGAACGCGATCGCGGCCCGTCCGACGGCCGCGGACCGGGCGTCGTCCGCCACCACGGAGGCCACCGCCAGGATCCCGGCGGCCACGGCCACGAAGACGGCGGCCATCCCCACGCCCGGCCAGAAGTCCGGCGTCCTCTCCAGCACCTGCCAGCTCCACCAGGACCCGAGGACCAGGAGGCCGGCCAGCGCCACGCCCGCGAGCGGTGTCCGGCTCCGGGCGCGCCAGAGCTCCATCAGGCCGCCGCCGGTGAGGGCGGCCGCGGCCGGCGCGATCGCCACCGCGTAGTACGGGTGCACGATCCCGCTCATCAGCGAGAAGACCAGGACATGGACGATCGCCCACGTCCCCCAGAGCAGGAAGGCGGCCCGACGCGGGTCGGTCCGCGGAGCCCGCAGCGTGCCTGCCAGCCCGGCCAGCAGGCCCACCGCGGCCGGCGGCAGGAGCCAGCTGATCTCGCCCGCCCACTGCGCGTTGAACATCCGCAGCAGCCCGGGGTTGCCGCCGAAGTTCGCGCCTGGCCCGCCGCCCGGCGGTCCGCCCGAGGCCCGCCCGCCGAAGATCCGGCCCAGCCCGTCGTAGCCCAGCAGGAGGTCGAGCGCCGAGTTCGTCCGGCTGCCGCCGATGTACGGCCGCGACGACGCCGGGATCAGGTCCACGAGGACCACCCACCACGCCGACGAGACGGCGACCGCGGCGCCCGACGCGAGCAGCCCCCCCAGGCGTCGGCGCAGGCCGCCCGGTGCGGCAACCAGCCACGTGAGCGCGAAGGCCGGCAGGACAAGGTACGCCTGCAGGTACTTGGTCAGGAAGGCGAAGCCCACGAGGACCGCCGCCAGCAGCGGCCAGCGCAGGCCTCCCGTCTCGAGGCCCCGCACCAGCGCCCATGCCGCGCCGACCAGCAGCAGCACCAGGAGCGCGTCCGGGTTGTTGTAGCGGAACATCAGGACCGCGACCGGCGTGAGCGCGAAGGCGGTGCCGGCGATCAGCGCCGCCGCAGGCCCCAGCTGCCGGCGGACGGCGTCCCACAGGAGCAGCACGGCGCCGACGCCGGCCAGCGCCTCCGG
>JBAXFC010000037.1:0-13986 GCA_037140135.1 Chloroflexota bacterium | reverse complement strand
GTGCTGGCCATCGGCCGCTGAAGCCACCTCGCCCGTGCCACAATCGGGGGTCCCCGCCCACACGTGGTGTCCCCGGCCCCCAGAGAGAGTACGAGCCCATGCCCGCCCTGACCCTCGGCTACAAGGCGTCCGCCGAGCAGTTCCCGCCCCAGCGCCTGCTGGACCTCGCCGTCGCCGCCGAGAACGCGGGCTTCGACTCCGTCTGGACCAGCGACCACTTCCAGCCCTGGCGTCACACGGACGGCCACGCGCCCAACGCCCTCGTCTGGCTGGGTGCCGCGTCGCAGGCGACCAGGCGGGTTGTGCTGGGCACGTCCGTGCTCACGCCGTCCTTCCGGTACAACCCGGCGATCGTGGCCCAGGCCTTCGGGACGCTGGGGTGCCTGGCGCCCGGGCGCGTGATCCTGGGCGTGGGCACGGGCGAGTCCCTGAACGAGGTGCCGGTCGGCGTCACGTGGCCGGAGCAGAGCGAGCGGTTCGCGCGCCTGCGGGAGTCCGTGCAGCTCATCCAGGCGCTCTGGCGGGGCGAGCGCCTGACGATCGAGGGCGAGCACTACCGCGTGGCCAACGCCACCATCTACGACCGGCCCGAGGAGCCGGTGCCGGTCTACATCGCGGCCTCGGGGCCGGCGGCGGCACGCCTGGCCGGACGGATCGGCGACGGGTTCATCTGCACCTCGGGCAAGGGCGCGGACCTGTACGTCGATACGCTGCTGCCCGCGGTCGCCGAGGGGGCCGAGAAGGCGGGACGGGACGCGGCGTCGCTCGACCGGATGATCGAGATGAAGGTCTCCTTCGACACGGACTTCGACCGGGCGATGGAGGACACCAAGGTCTGGGCGGCCCTCGCCCTCACCGGCGAGCAGAAGATGGGCATCCACGACGCGCTCGAGATGGAGGCGGCCGCCAAGCTGGCCGAGCCGGTGGCGCACCGCCGCTGGCTCGTCTCCGCCGATGCCGATGAGCACATCGAGCAGGTCGCCACGTACATCGGGTACGGGTTCAACCACCTGGTGTTCCACTTCCCGGGCCCGGACCAGGAGGCGGCCATCAAGCGCTACGGCGATCTGATCCTGCCCCGGCTGCGGGCACGGTTTGGCTGACGCCGGGTCCGCCGGCACTGGCGGGGCCGCCGCCGGGACCGGCACCAGCCCCGGGCCGGCGACCGGGTCGGCGACCAGCCCCGGGCTGCGGCGCGGTGCCACCGGCCTGGTCGTCGCGCTGTTCGTCCTCAACGGTGCCGCGAACGGCGTCTTCATGCCGTTCGCGCCCGCGATCCTCGTCGAGCGCGGCTTCGAGCCCGGGTGGGTGGGCGTCATCGGAGCGGCAGTCTCCCTCGCCTTCCTTGCCCTTGCGGGCGCCTGGGGACACCTGGCGGACGTCGTCCTGGGCCGCAGTCGCGCGTTCGTGGTGGCCTACGTGGGCGCCCTTGCCCTGCTGGGTGTCTTCGCCGTGGCCGGCCCGCTCCCGGTCGTTGCGGTGGCCTACGTCGGCTTCCTGACGCTCTACGCCCTGGTCTTTCCCCTCCAGGACGCGCTCGCGGTCAACGCGCTGCCAGATCCGGCGCGCCAGTACGGGACGGTTCGCGGGCTGCAGAGCGGCGCGTTCGCGCTCGCCTCCTTCGCCTGCGGCCTCGCCTGGGCGGTCACCGGGTATGGCCCTGCAGCCGCCGCCTTCGCCATCCTGGCCCTGCCGGTGATGGTCGCGGCGCTCCGGGTCCCGGACGTCGCGCGGGCACGCCTGACCACCACAGGCCGGGGCGGCGCGATCCGCGAGGCGCTGGCGATCCAGCCGCTGCTGCCGCGCCTCCTGCTCGCGATCGGTCTCGCCAACGTGGGCGTGTTCGCCGGGCTCACGTTCCTGCCCTTGCTGATCACGCGCCTCGGCGGCGGGTCGGGCGAGATCGGCCTGTCGGTGGCCGCCACAGCGACGCTCGAGGTGGTCATCATGCCGATCGCCTCGCGGCTGATCGCGCGGTTCGGCCCGCGGCCCGTGATGACGGTCTCGATCGGCCTTCTCGGGGTCACCTTCGCATGGTTCGCGCTGGCGCCCTCGCCGGCGCACGTGATCGCGGCGTCGGTCCTGTACGGCATCGCCTGGTCGGGGATGTGGGTGGGCTCGGTGACCTCGATCCGGAGTCTCCTGCCGCCGCAGCTCCAGGGATCAGGCCAGACGCTGCTCTCGCTGGTCACCTCCGGCGCGGCCGCGCTCCTCGCCAACGTGGGCGGTGGGCTCCTGTGGGGTGGAGCAGGGCCGAGCGCGCTCTTCGGCCTGGCAGCCGCCTTCGCCGCAGCCGGCGCCGTGGTGGCGTGGTGGAGCGTCCCGCGTCACCCCGCCCCGGCGGCCGCGACTGCCGTGGAGGCACCCGGCACGCCGGCCTGAGCCAGGCCCCGGAGACCACCGCCGGCGACAGCGTCCCCTCAGGAGCCCCGGAAGGGTGACGTCAGCGTCCGCCAGACCGCGTCCAGGGCGCCCAGGAACGTCACCTGGTCGAACAGGCGCGCCACATGGAGCGCCCACTCCTGCACCAGCTTCGCCGCGGTGAGACCGGCCAGCAGCGCCGCCGCCCTGGCCGGTGTCCAGGTGAAGCCGGGTCGAACGCGGGCGATGAGGGCGACCGCGAGGAACCAGAACTCGAATGTGTTGGGGAACAGGAGCAGACCCTCGCGCGGCAGCCGGCCCGCCTCGAAGGCGGCGAAGCCCACGAGACGGAACAGGTAGAGGCCCAGCGCCACCCGGCGGGGGAGCGACGGGAAGTGCCGCCACGCCGCCACGAGGCAGGCCAGCAGGAACGCCTGGTCGCACCACTTGTCGAACGCCTGGTAGCCGTCGAAGCCGGGCCAGCCCAGGTAGACGACCGCCACGTTGAACAGCAGCAGGTCCAGCAGGTCCGTGACGATGCCGATGACGGCGCCCGCGAGGGGCCAGCGCAGGACCGGCAGGGCGCCGGCCAGGCGGAACAGCGCGACCCAGGCGATGACCGGGTCCACCGCGGCCTCCGCCGCTCAGCCGGTGGGCGTGGAGGACGAGGCCGGATCCGATCGCGCCAGGAGGCGCCGGAGCGCCGGCGCGCTGTTCACGAGCGCGATGCCCGCGATGACCAGCGCCGTCCCCCCGATGCGGTTGAAGGTCACCGGGTCGCTCAGCACGATCGCCCCCAGCGCGATCCCGACGACCGGCAGCAGGTACGCCACCAGGGACGTCCGCGTCGCCCCCCAGTTCTGCAGGATCGTGAAGTAGCACAGGTAGGCCACGCCGGACCCGAGGACGCCCAGCCAGACGACCGCGAGGAACGCCACGGGCGCCGGGTGGACGGTCTCGAACGGCCGCTCGATGACCAGCGCCAGCGGCACCACGATGAGCGCGGCGAACCCCACCTGGAACAGGGCCGGGATCATCGGCCGCAGGCCGTGCACGAAGCGCCGGGAGTAGACGTTGCCGACGCCGTAGCTGACCGACGACCCGAGCAGCATCAGCTCGCCGGTCAGGTCGGCATCCGAGAGGTTGACGAGGTCCGGGGCCACCAGCAGGATGACGCCCGCGAACCCGAGCGCGAGGCCGGCGATCCGGGGCAGCGTGATCCGCTCGTCGGGCAGGAAGAGCGGCGCCAGCACGATCACCGTCAGGGGCACGGTCGCGTTGAGGATCGACGCCAGCGCGGAGTCGATCGACTTCTCGCCGACCGTGATCAGCACGAACGGGATCACGATGTTGACCACCGCCATCACGAGCAGGTGCCCGTACATGCGCGGGGACCGCGGCAGCTCCTGGCGCGCGATCGCCACCACGGTCAGCAGGAACAGCGACCCGAACGTCAGGCGCCCGCCGATCAGGGTGAGTGGCGGCAGCGTCTCGATCCCGATCTTGATCCACAGGTACGAGGAGCCCCAGATCAGGCCGAGGCCGATGAACGGGATCCAGACCCAGGAGGTGCTGCGCTGCATCGCAGGAGTGTACCGGCGGCCCTTCCCCCGCCCGGAGGTTCCACGCCGGGCGGCCGCGATCGGTAGGCTAGCGGCATGTCGCCGCTCGCACCCGATCCGAACGCCTCCGCCCTCGCCCGGGACCCCGAAGTCCTCGCCTCACGCCTCCGCGAGGCGTTCCCGGAGGCGGCCACGGCGCCCGGCGACATCCGCGTCGTCCACGCTCCGGGCCGTGTCAACCTGATCGGCGAACACACCGACTACAACCTGGGCTTCGTGCTGCCGGTCGCCATCGACCTGGGCATCGCGATCGCGGTCCTGCCCACGGACGACCGCCGGGTTGAGATCACCCTCGCCGCGACCGGGGAGACGCTCGGCTTCGACCTCGACGCCATCGGGCCCAAGCGCGGTGCATGGATCGACTACATCGCGGGCACCGCATGGGCGATGGCGGAGCGCGGGCTGCCGCTGCAGGGCTTCCGCGGCGTCCTCGCCTCGGACCTGCCGCAGGGATCGGGCCTGTCGTCATCGGCCGCCCTCGAGCTGGCATCCTCGCTCGCGCTCTCGGGCGGGGATGTCCCGGACCTCGACCGGATGACGCTCGCCCGGATCGCCCAGCGCGCGGAGAACGGCTACGTCGGCGTCAACTGCGGCCTGATGGACCAGTTCGCGTCCGCCCTCGGGGAAGCCGGATCGGCCCTGCTGCTCGACTGCCGGAGCCTGGACCACCGCGCGATCCCGATGGCGGATCCGGACCTCGCCCTGGTCGCCTGCCACTCGGGCTCGCCGCGCAAGCTCGAGACGTCCGCCTACAACGAGCGACGCTCCCAGTGCGAGGAGGCCGCGGCCGGGATCCTCGGCGGCGACGTCGGGCTCGCCAGCCTGCGTGACGTCACCCCTGCGATGCTCGAGGCGGCCCGAGGCACCCTTGACCCGGTCGTCTTCGCCCGCGCGGAGCACATCGTCCACGAGAACGACCGGGTCCTCGCCACGGTGGCCGCCTTCGAGGCCGGCGATCTCGCCACGGTGGGCCGCCTCTTCTACGCGAGCCACGCGTCGATGCGGGACCTGTTCGGCATCAGCTCGCCGGAGCTCGACACGCTCGTGGAGATCGCCTCGGGCGTGCCCGGCGTGATCGGCGCCCGGCTGACCGGCGCGGGCTTCGGCGGCTGCACGATCAACCTCGTCCGCCGCGAGGCCGTCCCCGCGCTCCGCGAGGCGGTCATGCGCGACTATCCGGCCCGGACCGGCCTCGCCCCCCGGGTCTTCGAGGTCGCCGCGTCCGAGGGCGCCCGCAGGCTCCGCTGACCGTCAGGCGGACGATCCGGGCTTGCCCCGCTCAGCGATCCGGATGCGGATGCTTGCCGGTGACCGTGTGGATGACGCGCGTCAGGAGCCCTTCCGGATCCGGGACCGGGACGCGATCGGAGTCCCGCGGCTCCGGCTGATCGTGGTACTCGTCGGAAAGCGTCTTGATGGGGACCGGGATGTTCATGAACCCGTCGCCGATGAAGGCACCCGACTTCTCGATCTTGCGCCGCTCGTTGTCGCCCATGTGCACCTCCCTGGCGTTGTCCGACGCGCTACGCCGTGACCCGGCGGATGTCGTACAGCCTGAACGTGAAGTCGTGGCGCACCAGGCGCATGCCGTCGGGGAAGTCGCCCTCCACGATCTCGCCGTCAGCAGGCTCGATGCCGATGCCGATGCGCATGAGGTCGTCGCCGCCGCGGATGAACCTGAGGTCCGGCCCGTCGAACGAGGTCCAGCGGGTGATCTCGTAGCGGGCGGCCGGATCGAGGCCGCGGAGCCGGAGCCGGTCGCGCACGGGGAGCGGCCGGAACAGGACGCGGTAGAAGGCGGCCAGGGCGCGCGCTCCATCGGCTGCGGTGACCATCCACGCGGTCTCGTTGCCGTCGCCCTCGAAGGGGCTGCGCAGGCGGTCGAAGCGGCCGCCCGAGATGAGGGCCCGGCGCTCCGTGAAGAACGCCACCTGGCGTTGAACCGCCGCGCGCTCCTCGCCGGTCAGGCGCGTTGGATCGAGCTCGTACCCGAACGTCCCGAACATCGCCACCGCGGCCCGGAAGTCGAGCGAGGGCGTCCGCCCGGTCTGGTGGTTGGGGATGTCCGAGACGTGGGCGCCCATCGAGGAGACCGGGTACGCGAGCGAGGTCCCGTACTGGATCCGCAGGCGCTCCACGGCATCGGTGTCATCGGAGGTCCATGCCTGGGGCGCCCACGCGAGGAGGCCTGCATCGAAGCGGGCGCCGCCCGACGCGCAGGACTCCCAGAGAACGCCCGGGAACCGGGTCACGAGGCGCTCGTACAGGTCGTACAAGCCGTAGACGTAGCGGTGGAAGAACTCGCCCTGGCGCTCGGGCGGGACGGCGGGCGTCCAGGGCTCGGTGATGAAGCGGTTCCAGTCCCACTTCACGTAGTCCACCTTCGCCTCGTCCAGGGCGGCCGAGATGACGTCGAACAGGTGGTCCACCACCTCGGGGATGGCGAGGTCCAGCACCAGCTGGTGGCGCTGCGCGGTCCGCCTGCGGCCGGGGACCCCGATCGCCCAGTCGGGCCGCTCGCGGAACAGGTCGCTGTCCGCGTTGACCATCTCGGGTTCGATCCAGATGCCGAACTGGAGACCCATCGCGTGAATCTCCTCGCCCAGGCCGGCGAGGCCGCGCCGGAGCTTGGTCCTGTTCACCGTCCAGTCGCCAAGACCCCGGTGGTCGTCGCTGCGGGCGCCGAACCAGCCGTCGTCGAGGACGAACAGCTCGATGCCCATCGCCTTCGCCTCGGCCGCCATGGCGACCAGGCGGTCGTGGTCGAAGTCGAAGTAGGTCCCCTCCCAGTTGTTGAGCAGGACCGGACGCTCGGCGTCGCGCCAGGGGCCGCGGGCCATGTTCCGGCGCAGGACGGCGTGCAGGGCATCGGACATGCCGCCGAGACCGCGATCCGACCACGCGACGAGCGCCTCGGGGGTCGTGAAGACGCCGTCGTGCTCGAGCCGCCAGGCGAAGGTCTCGGGGTTCTCGCCGATCCGGACACGCGCGGTCCCGAACGGCTCCACCTCGGCCTCGGCGAGGAAGTTGCCGGACCAGGCGAGCATGACGCCCCATGCCTCGCCCGCACCTTCGGTGGTGGTGGGGCGCCGGAGCGCGATGAAGGGGTTGTGCTCGGGGCCGGAGCCGCCGCGCACCGACGAGACGGCGACGCGCCCGGGTGCCAGCGGCCGCTCCACGAGGTGCCGCTCGCGGGCCCAGACGCCGGACAGCTGGAGCATCGTCCACGCGCCATCGGGCAGATCGAGCGTCGCGCTCATCGCCGTGCGGATCGTGACGGGCGCGCCCTCGTTGGCGATCGTCATCGACCGGGCGACCACGGGCCGTGCGGCGAACAGCGTCCAGCGGAGCGTGACCGTGATCCGGCTGCGCGCGTCGGTGCAGTCGATCTCGAGGGTGTCGGCGTCCGCCTCGTGCTCGGCATAGGTGGCGGGCATCGGTCCCCGCACGCCGGTGGTGGCCGGGAGCGCGGGCTTGCCCCGCAGGATGCGGTGCGTTGCGTACTGGAGGTCGAGGACGGTGGCTCCGTCACGCGTCTCCACGACCAGGCCCGGCACGCGGAAGTCGCCCACGCCGGGGACCGGCACCGCGAGCGGGACCGGCTCCGGCATCCGGTTGTCGAACCCGGCGAACGGCGGGTAGAGGTGCCGGTACGAGGCATCGGGGGAGAGCGGGGCGCCGGCGTGGAGCTGCCCGATCCAGCCGTTCTCGAGTACGGCGAGGACCCAGCTGGTGGCGCCGTTGTGGAGGTGCCACTCGCGGGTCTGCGGGTTCCAGGCGATGGTCATCGGGGCGCGGACTCCGGCTCCAGGGGTTCCATGATCCAGGTCCAGGCGTGCGTCCCCACCGGCACGAGGTATTGCGGCAGCGTGTCGGGGCCGCAGCTCGCGGTGCCCACGCCACGGTGCACGGCGTCGATGGTCACGAGGGTCTCGGGCCGGGCCGTGAGCTCCCCGATGTGGGTCGCGGCATCGAGGTCTGCCGCGGTGTGGTGGAGGACCGACACCTGGCGCGGCCGGTCGAGGAGGATCCGGACGCCGGTGCCGTCGGCGCGCCGGAGCTCGACTGCGCGGACGTCTGCGTGGCCGCCGCTCTCCTGCGGCCGCACGTACGGCGTGAGCTGCCCGGCGACGGATGACGTCCATCGGCCGATCCGCCCGGAGCGGGCGCGGTCCGGGTAGGTCTCGTGGGGGCCGGTCCCGAACCAGGCCAGCTGCTCGAGGCCCGGCTGAAGCGTCAGGAGGGTGCCGATCCGCGGCAGGTCCGGGAGCGAGTCCGGGATCACCACCTCCTGGCGGGCGCGGAGGCGTCCGTGCGCATCCACGGACAGCCGGATCGTCATCGGCACCTCGATGCCGGATGCGGTGGTCCACCGTGCACGGAGGGTGGTGGCGTCGGCGCCGCGTTCCACGCCGTCCGGCGCGGGGCGCAGGTCAGGCAGGCCCAAGGCCGCCCAGCGATCGGCCATGCCGCCGATCCGGTCGTTGTCCGTGGGCGCGCGCCACAGGGTCAGGGACGGCAGCGCCGCCAGGGCGGGGTGGGGGAGCGTGCCGCCCTGCCCGAAGGCCACGTCGCCGGACCAATCGGTCCCGTGGTCCACGGCCTCGAACGTCGCCGATGGACCCTCGCCGCCGGCCGGCAGCTGGCTCCATGCAATCTCATGACCGGCCGGCGCCCAGCCGGTTGCCTCGGCGAGCACGAACCGGAGCGTCGCGTATCGCTCGCCGGGGACGTCGAGCCACGCCCCGCCATCGGCCGGCCAGCCCGGCAGCAGGGCCTCGCCGCGCTCCCCGGGTGCAACGGCGGGGAGCGGCAGGTCGCCGGAGGCGACGGCCACTCCGTCCGCCGCCAGCTCCCATGATCCGCGGAGCCAGCCGAGGTCTCGGAAGTCGCCGCGGTTCTCGATGAGCACGCGTCCGCTCTCGGGCCATCCCGGACCCGGAGTCACGCGCACGGGCGCGGCGATCTTCGCCATCTCGTACGCGCCGGGCTTGGGCGCTCGGTCCGGGAAGCAGAGGCCGTCGAGCACGAACGTGCCGTCGTTGGGCACATCCCCGAAGTCCCCGCCGTACGCGGAGCGCACGGTGCCGTCGGGAAGGCGCTGGTCCAGACCGTGGTCCCGCCACTCCCAGATGAAGCCGCCGCCAAGACCAGGCGTGGACTCGATCGCGTCCCAGTACTCGCCGAGGGTCCCGTTGCTGTTGCCCATGGCATGCGAGTACTCGCACATGATCAGCGGGTGCCGCTGGTCGGGCGACGCGGCGTAGGCCGTGATCGCGGCGATCGGCGGGTACATCGGGCAGACGATGTCGGTCACCGCCTGGTCGGCGTGCCAGTCGAACCGGATGGCGCCCTCGTAGTGGAGCGGCCGCGACGGGTCGAAGTGCCGGAGCCAGCCCGCGGCGGCGTCATGGTTGGCGCCGTGGCCGGACTCGTTGCCCAGTGACCAGATGATCACCGACGGGTGATGGCGGTCGCGGACGACCATCCGCGCGACCCGCTCGAGCCACTGGTCGCGGTAGCGGGGGTCGTGGCACAGGTCGTCGATGTAGGCATGGGACTCGATGTCCGCCTCGTCGATGACGTAGAGGCCGTGCTCGTCGCACAGGTCCAGGAACGCGGGATCGTTGGGGTAGTGGGACGTCCGGACGGCATTGAAGCCGAGCCGCTTCATCTGCACGACGTCGGCGAGCATGTCCTCGAGGCGCACGACGCGCCCGGTCTGCGGGTCGAACTCGTGGCGGTTGACGCCCTTGACCAGGATCGCGCGTCCGTTGACCAGCAGCTCCTTCGCCGTCACCTCGACACGCCGGAAGCCGATCCGGCGCTCGATGCGCTCCGTGACCGTCCCGTCGGGAGCGACCAGCGACACGGCAAGGGTCCGCAGTGCCGGCACCTCCGCGGACCACGGGGTCACGCCGGGGACCGAGGCCCGAAGGCGGACCACGCCGACGCGCTCCGGGCGCAGGACGGGCTCCGCCTGTCGCCAGCGCTCGATGTCGTCGGGTGCCGTCAGGGCGCGCGCGGCAGCGAGGCTCTGGAGGTCCAGCGAGCCGCGCCGCGGGGGACCGGGCACGACCCAGTCGCCGGGGCCGCCGGGCGGCGGGGGCTCATGCGTGACGACGGCCGACAGGGTGTCCGGCGCTCCCTCGAGCACGGCCGAGACCCGCCAGCCGGGCTCCCGCAGCGCCTCGGGCCAGCCGATGGCGACCTCGATGGCAAGGGTGCCGGTCGTGTTGCCGGCGTCCAGCCCGGCATCC
The DNA here is from genome assembly GCA_037140135.1 of Chloroflexota bacterium. Classification (GTDB taxonomy): domain Bacteria; phylum Chloroflexota; class Limnocylindria; order Limnocylindrales; family CSP1-4; genus CAIXZV01. The sequence continues at coordinate 3,743 of JBAXFC010000037.1, read as the reverse complement.
ACCTGCACGTCGGCGAGGCGGACGTGGTTCGTGGCGTAGAGGTAGACGGGACGCGTGATCCCGCCATGCCACCACTGGTCCTGGTCCTCGATGAAGGTTGCGTCCGACCACTTCACGACGCTGAGCCGGAGGGTGTTGACGCCGGCCGCCAGCACGCCGGTGAGGTCGAACTCCGCCGCAAGGTGCGAATCCTTCGAGACCCCGATCTCCGTCCCGTTGAGGGCGACGATCAGCACGCTCTCGGCTGCGCCCACGTGCAGGACCACCCGGCGCCCCGTCCACGCCGCTGGAACCTCGAAGGCTCGCTCGTACACGCCGGTCGGGTTCTCGGCCGGGACCTCCGGCGGACGGTTCGGGAACGGCATCCGCACGTTGGTGTAGTGCGGCCGGTCGAACGTGTCCTGCATCGTCCAGCAGCCGGGCACGATCGCCGCACCCCACATCTCGCCCGGGGCATCGTCGGGCGAGTGGAGCAGCTGGAACCGCCACGTTCCGTCGAGCGGGAGCCGCTCGGCGTGCGGGACGGCGTGCATCGGCAGCCGGCCGCGCGCGACCAGCTCGGGTTCGGCCCACGGCCGCGGCGTTGACACGGGAACCTCCTGCACCGGGCCTTGTCCAGGCCCCGTGCCGACGAGCCTACCCCTTGGTGGAGCCCAGCGTCAGGCCGGCGACGAAGTGCTTCTGGAGGGCGAAGTAGACGATCAGCGTCGGCAGCGCCACCAGGATCGATCCCGCCGCCAACAGGTTGTTGTTGGTGAAGAACTGGCCTGACAGCAGGTTGAGCGCGGACGTGATCGGCAGCTTGTCGCCGGTCCGCATGAGCAGGATGCCCCAGAAGAAGTCGTTGTAGATCCAGGTGAACTCGAGGGTGGCCAGGGCGGCCAGCGCGGGCCGGGCGAGCGGCAGCAGGATCGTCCAGTAGGTCCGCCAGACCGACGCCCCGTCCACGACGGCAGCCTCGTTGAGCTCATTGGGGATCTGCTTGAAGTAGTTGGAGAGGACGAAGGTGCAGAAGCCCAGCTGGAACGCGACGTGGATCATGATGATCCCGAAGAACTGGTCGTACCACATCCCGTTGTCCGAGAGCGGCGCGGGCAGCGGCAGGGCCAGGTACAGGCGGTAGAGCGGCGTGATGACGACCTGTTGGGGGAGCAGGTTGCCCGCGGTGAACAGCATCAGCATCGCGACGTTGAACTTGAAGCTGTAGCGGCTGACCGCGACCGCGATCATCGACGCGAACCAGAGGACCAGGATGATCGCGGGCACCACCACGACGAGCGTGTCGAACAGGTGGAGCCAGAGGTCCATGCCGCTTGCGGCCTTGAAGTAGTTGTCCAGGTTGTACGTCCCGCCGATGGAGACGTAGCCCAGCTTCGCCGTGTCGGCGTACGGTCGCAGCGACGTGTAGACCGCCCAGGCGAGGGGGAAGAACCAGACCACGCTCACCGCGATCAGGAAGAGGTGCGTGAAGTAGTGCGGCCGGTGCTTCCTGCCGGCCACGGCACGGGCCCCGGGTGCAGCGGCGGTCATTCGGGCCCCTCTCGCATCGTCCGGTACAGGTAGAAGATGATCGGGCCGATGGAGATGGCCAGCAGCACGACGGCCATCGACGAGCCGAAGCCGATCAGGCTGGCCTCGCCCAGCAGGTTGGTCGTGATCATCACCGAGAGCAGCTCGAGGCCGTTGAGGCCCTTGTTGATGACGTACACGATGTCGAAGGCCCGCAGCGACTCGATCACGGTCACCACCAGGACGACCACGTTGATCGGCGCGAGCACCGGGAAGATGACCCGGAAGAAGGTCTGGCGCGCATTGGCCCCGTCGATCGAGGCGGCTTCGCGGAGCGTGTTGTCCACGCTCTTGAGCCCGGCCAGGTAGAGCACCATCACGTAGCCCACGTGCCGCCAGCTGGCGGCGACGAGCACGGCGGCGAGGTTGAGCCCTTTGGTGCCCAGCCAGTCGATCTGGCGGGGTGTGTGGGCGACGCCCAGGACGTTGTTGATGAACCCGTCACCGGGCGAGTAGATCAGGTAGCCCCAGATGAAGCCGACGATCGCGAGCGAGAGCACGACCGGCATGTACAGCACGCTCTGGTAGATCCGCGAACCCCGGATGTTCTGGTCCAGGATCACAGCGAGGAACATGCCGAGCGGTGTGGCGATGAGCAGGAAGGCCGCCAGCCACATGAAGTTGTGCTGGACGGCGGGCCAGAAGGGCGGGTAGACGTTGAACAGGACGTCGTAGTTCTTGAGGCCCACCCACTTGATCTTCTCGAAGCCGCCGATCCCGTTCCAGCTCGTGAACGAGAGCACGATCGAGCCGAGCGTGGGCAGCCAGATCAGGAAGATGTGGATGAAGGCGGGCACGCCGACCATGAAGGCGAGCGTGAGCTTGTCCCTGCGGGTGAGCAGGCTGAACCGCTTGCTGCGGCGGCGCTTGCGGGACGCACTCACCCCGCCGGCCGAAGCCGGCGGGGTGAGCGGAGGAGCGGACTGAACGGACACGGTGGCCCGGGGTACTCAGTGGCTCGAGCTATCGGGTGGGGGGATCAGGCCGGCGGCAGGCTGTCGTAGAACGCCTGGACGCCGCTGAGGAACTTGTCGAGATCCTGGGTCGGCTCGCCGAGGAACGTCTGCAGGAAGCCCTGCATGCCGTTCGCGCCCGCGAATGCCGGGTTGGTGTCGCGGTCGAGGAACTGCGCGATCTTGCCCGACGCGCCGATGATCTCGGCCATCTTGAGCTGGAACGGGGTGTACTTGCTGGTGTCGGCGTCCTTGGCCGCGGCCACGTTGTTCGGGCTCGACGCGAGGAAGATGCCCTGGGCCTCGGCGCTGGAGAGGTACTCCATGAAGGCCTTGGCGCCATCGACGTTCTTGGCCTTGGCACTGACCATGAACCCGTCGATCGGGGCGTCGATCGCCATCTCGGCGTCGAACGCGGTGCCGAGGGTCGGGAACGGGAAGAAGTCGAGGTCGTCGTGGGTCGCCGCGTCGGCCGCCTGCTCGCCCGCGAAGGTGCCGAGGAAGTACATGCCGGCCTTCTTGCCGATCATGTCCTGCGCGGCTTCCTGCCAGGTCTTGCCCAGGGGCTGCGGATCGAAGTAGGGGAGGAGCTCGGCCCACTTGGCGAAGACCGCCTTGGTCTTCGGGTCGGTCCACTTGTCCTTGCCGGCCATCAGGCTGACATGGAAGTCATAGCCGTTCATGCGCATGTTCAGGATGTCGAACGTGCCCATCGCGGGCCAGCCGTCCTTGTCGCCGAACGCGAGCGGGATGAGACCGTCGGTCTTCATCTTGTCGCCGAGCGCCTTGAACTCGTCGATCGTCTTGGGGATGGTGTAGCCCTTCTCGGCGAAGAGGCTCTTGCGGTAGATCACCACCCAGGGGTAGTTGTAGAACGGGATGAAGTACTGCTTGCCGTCATCGCCGGTGGACGCCGTCTTGAACGCGTCCGTGTAGTTGGCGGCGATGCTGGACCAGACGTCGCTGATGTCGGTCGCGAGGCCCTGGGCCGCGAAGAACCGCATCCGGTAGCCGGCGAACCAGGTGTACGCGTCGTCCGGCGTGGCCTGGAGGTACGCGTTGATCGTGTCCTGGAACTTGCCGTGCTCGACGGTGTTGACGTTGACCGGGATGCCGGTCTTGGCCGTGAAGCCGTCCACGACGGCCTGCATGGCGTTCTTGGGGACGTCGTCCGAGTAGTTGGAGCCGAAGGTGATCGCCGGAACCGGCGTGGCCGGGGCG
>JBAXFC010000036.1:0-14114 GCA_037140135.1 Chloroflexota bacterium | reverse complement strand
ACCCGAGCCCGAGCCCCTAGCGGCCGATGTCGCGCCGGGCCATGCCCCAGGCACCCAGTGCCGCCCCGCCGATCGCGATGACCGCGCACGCCGCAAGGCCGGCGCCGTCCCAGCGTCCCACCAGGGGTTCGCCGAGGTGGGAGGTGAGCGCCAGCTGGGCGACCCAGTCCGGCAGCCGCAGGGCCGGCGCGAGCAGGTCCAGCAGGAACGTGCCGACGGTGACCGCGAGCACGACGCCCGCCGCCGCGGACGGACGCCAGGCCGATCCGGTCGCTGCGGCGACACCCGCCAGCGCCGCCCCATAGGCGCCCAGGACGAGGGTGCCGGTCGCGGCTCCCCACGGCTCGAAGCCGCCGGACGCGACGCCGGCGCCGACCGCGAGTGCAAGGGTGATGGTGACGGCGCCGGTTGCGACCACGATCGAGCCCCACGTCGCGAGCGCCCAGCGGACCCTGCCGGCCCCGCCGGCCAGCTGCATCTCGAGCCGGCCGGCCCCCTCGTCGCCGAAGCGCGATGCCGCGAACGTGGCCACCGCCATCCCGATGAGCAGGAATCCGATGTCCACGAATGACATCTGCAGATAGCCCGCGGGCGTCGTCATGTCCACGCCCGGGATCATGGAGCGGAAGGTCTCGAACAGGCCCGGCGAGGCGGCGAGCACGTCGATCATGGCGCGCGTGGAGCCGGCCATCAGCAGGCCGTACGCCACCAGGCCCACCGCCCACCACCAGGCCGACGGCAGCAGCTCGCCCAGCGAGCGGGTGAGAGGGCCGCGGGTGCCGAGGATCGCGCCCGGCAGGCGGGGAGCCGGGATGGGGATCGTCACGCCGATGTCGCGCCGCATGAACGACACCACACCGGCGGCCAGGAGGACCGCCGCGATGGCCGCGGTCACCCCGATCGCCGGCCACGCCTCCTCGGCCGCCAGCGGCAGATGGTCCGCCGTCCACGTCCACCAGGAGACCGTGGACGCGGTGTCGAACGCCGGGACCACGGTCCGGTAGCCGTGGACGACGTACATGCCCACCATCGCCGCGCCCGCGATCCCGGCTCCGGCGCTCCGTCCGAACACGCCGGCCAAGGCGAACGCCGTGGCCCCCGTGGCCAGCGAGCGGACCAGGAGCCCGATGGCGAACGAGGCGGCAGCCCCGGGAGCGATGGCGTCACCGGGCTGGGTCCCGAAGGCGACCCCGGTCGCCCAGGCCGCGATCCCGGTTGCCGCCGTGACCAGGGCGAGGGCCGCCACGTGCGCGGCGACCTTGGCGATGGCGATCCGCCACCGTCCGGCCGGGCTGGTGGCGACCAGGTCGAGGCTCCCGCGGGCGGCCTCGCCGGCGAGCGTCGAGGACAGGGCGAGCAGCGACCAGAGGCCGCCGATCAGCGCGAAGTACGGTCCGTAGTGCCAGGAGAGGAACCCGCCCAGCGTGTCAACGCGGACCGGGTTGCCATAGAAGCCGCGCAGGATCGGCGGCAGGCTCCGGGACATGGCACCCAGCTCGAGGCGGGTCTCCGGGGTGCCGTAGGTGCTGGCCATCGTCATGCCGCCCGCGACGATCATCACCACGAGCAGCAGGCCTGTGGCGAGTGCCGCCGCGGTCGAGTCGCGCAACGTCTTGCCGAACACGCCGCCGAGCCCGAACAGGCGTGCGCCGATGCCGGGATGCGCGCGGATTGTCATGGCCGGCCTCGCGGATGCGGGTGACGCGGTCAGCGTGCGCCCGACGCCTGGTCCCGGGCAGGGTCGGGGGGCCCGTGCTTGCGGGTCAGGTCGCCCGTCGGCGGCCCGGCGGCAGCTCAGCGGCAGCCTGCCTCGTTCCCCGGTCGTCACCTCGCCGTAATCGCGACCCCGGACCCTGATTGCGTTGGCGCGCCGCCCGGCGACAATGGAGCACCGTGAACAGCGACACCCGCATCCTGGTCGTGGAAGACGATCCCGCCGTTGCCGACGCCCTGGTCGAGGGCATCAGCAGCGACGGCTATCGCGTCCACCGCGAGGCGACGGCCGGGGGCGGCGTCGCCTGGGCCCTGGCCAATCATCCGCACCTCGCCGTCCTCGACGTCCGCCTGCCGGACGGCTCCGGGTTCGACATCTGCCGCGAGCTGCGGGCGAAGGGCCTCCACCTGCCGATCCTGATGCTGACGGCGGCCGCGGACGAGGTGGACGTCGCGATCGGCCTCGAGGCGGGTGCCGATGACTACGTCCCGAAGCCGTACCGCCTCCGGGAGCTTCTCGCGCGCATCCGGGCGCTGCTGCGCCGGGCGTACGGGGAGCTCTCCACCGCCGATGCGGACCTGCTCTACGCGGGCGACCTCGTGCTCGACCGCCGGAGCGGCTCGGTCACCCGCGGCGAACGCCGCGTGGAGCTCACCCCCATCGAGTTCCGCCTGCTCGCCTACCTCGCCCAGCACGCGGGCCAGGTGCTGAGCCGGGGCCAGCTGATCGACGGTGTCTGGGGCCACGCCTACGAGGACATGGACGAGAAGACCGTCAACGTGCACGTCCGGAGGCTGCGGACCAAGATCGAGCCCGATCCCGAAAGCCCGACGATCGTGATCACGGTGCCCGGACTGGGCTACCGGATCGACCGCTAGCCATGTCCCCGCGGCCGCTGCGCCTGCGCGACACGCTGCGCTGGCGCCTGTCGGCGGGGTTCGGCGGGATGGCGCTGCTGACCGCGGCCCTCGTCGGAGTCGTGCTGCTGCCGATGCTCGGCAGCCAGTACGCCCGCTCGGACGAGACCTACCTCTCGGCGCTGGCGGACCGCGCGGCAAGCACGCTCGCCGCGGCCGACTGGACGAGCCGGCCCGCGCTCGATGCCGTGGCGCAGGACCTGGCCACCGGGCTGCGGGTCCACGTGGTCCTGTACAGCCCGGACGGGGCCCTGGTCGCCGACGTCGCGCGCCCGGCCGGCGCGCCCGACACCGGTGCGGCCAGCTTGCCGACCGTGCCCGGGATCGTTGACGAGGCCGTCGTGAGCACGCTCGATCACGGGGCCACCCGCAATGTGCTGCGCAAGGGCGGGGCGCTCCTGGGCACGGTCGAGATCAGCGAGGTGTCGGCCTACGGGGCCGCGGCGCTGGCCGCGGTCGCCCGCTCCTGGGCCTTCGCGAGCCTGCTGGCCGTGGCCCTCGCCGCGCTTGCGGGGATCCTCCTCGCGCGCCGTCTCAGCCGGCCGCTCACCGCCCTGGGAGCCGCCACGGAACGGATGGCGGCCGGCGACCTCGGGGCGCGCGCGGGCCTCGACGGCAGCGACGAGATCGGGCGGCTCGCGAGCTCGTTCGACGGCATGGCGGACCAGGTGGAGACGACCGTGGCCTCGCTGCGCCGCTTCGTGGCGGACGCCGCGCACGAGATCGGCACGCCGCTGACCGCGCTCCGGGCAGACCTTGACCTCGCGTCCCTGCATGCGCGTGACGAGGACGAGGTGCGCCTCCTGGAGCGGGCCGGGGCCCAGGCGGGGCGGCTCGAGTCGCTGCGCACGGGCCTGCTGGCGCTCTCGCGCCTCGAGAGCTCCGCCGCCCCGGCGGACGAGCGCTGCGATCTCGCCCTGGCCGCCAGGCAGGTGGTGGCCCTGGCTGCCTCCCGCGCGGACCAGGCCGATGTCGCGCTGACGGCAGACCTGCCGGCCGGGCCGGCCTGGGTGGCCGGCGACCAGGTGCGACTCACCGGCGCCGTCACGAACCTCGTGGACAACGCGCTCAAGTTCACTCCCGCGGGCGGCCGGGTGATGGTGGGGCTCCGGGCCTGGACCGGCACGGTGCACCTGTGGGTGGAGGACACGGGCATCGGGATCCCGGCCGAGGACCTGCCGGGCCTGTTCGGCCGTTTCCACCGCGCGCGCAACGCGAACGACCATCCCGGCAGCGGCCTCGGGCTCGCGATCGTGCGGGCGGCCGTGGAGCGGTCCGGGGGCACGGTGACCGTGCGCAGCGAGCCCGGGATCGGCTCCCGCTTCGAGGTGGTGCTTCCCGCCACCACCGATCCGGCCCGGTCGGACGCTCCGTAACCACCGCGGAACCAGCCCGTCATCGACCCCGCCGACGATCAAGGAGCTCCCAACCACGCACGGAGGCTCCAGCCATGCAGCGACCCCGACCCCGACCCGCGCTCCAGCTCCTGCTGGCCGTCACGCTCACCGTGACCGCCTGCGGCGGCGGTGCCGCATCCGGACAGGCCGGCGGGTCAACCCCCGCATCAGATGCCACGGCTCCCGCGACCGGCATCGCCCTGGTCACGTCCCCGGCCGTGACCCCCGAACCGGCCGCCACGGCCGATCCGGCCGTGATCCCCGACCCGGCCTCCAATCCCGCACCGCCCCCCGTCGCCCAGCCCTCCGGCAGTGTCGAGGCCGCATCCGGCACGCCGGCCAATCCCGCCTACACCATCGAGCAGGCGATCTCCGACCGGGCCCAGCTCAACACGATCGCCTTCGACGCCCTCGGCTTCCTGACCGGGAACACCGGGTCCGACTCGTTCTTCCCTCCCGGCAAGGTCGCCGACTTCTGGGGCTTCCAGTACCTGCGTGACAACGACCCGAGCGCGATGGGCCACAACACGGACTTCCTGACCCGCGCCTCCAACAACATGCTCAACGTGCTCACCGCCGCGCAGCGGGCGTCGCTCGTGACGCTCGCCAAGGCCCAGGTCGCGAACGTGAACAGCTACGCGACCAAGCGCTTCGTGCTGATGTCCGGCTTCCGGCGCCTGCTCTCGGGCAAGCTCCCGGCCGGCACCACGGCCCTGAGCGCCACGGCCGTCCAGGCCTACTCCGCCACGCTCTACAAGCTCGACGGCCAGATGACCCTGGCCCGCGCCAAGGTGATGGGCCCGATGCTGGCCACGCTCACGACGGCCCAGAAGGCGACGCTCGATGCCATGGTGGGCAAGGGGATGACCTCCTGGTCTGCGGCCGCCGAGCCGTCCGACCTGCGCGGGCTCGCCCGTGAGGTCAAGGAGGCGGTCATGACCTACGCCGGCGACATGTTCAGCTGGTACGCGGGCTCCGTCACCGCCGACACCTACTTCTGCCCCGAGCGCCACGGCACCTACTTCGGGTCCTTCTACCTCAAGGATGCCCCCGCGGTGGGCAACCCGGGCTACTCCATCGACACCACCCTGACCGGCAACCTCGGCGCGGCGCTGCTCGCGGCGCTGACCCCGGCCCAGGCGGCCAGGATCACGGCCCTCGTGGACGGCCAGCGGACGGCGCTCGCGTCGATCGTTGCCACCAGGCAGGCCGTCGCCCAGAAGCTCCGGGTGGCCATGACCGGCGGCACGATCGACAGCGCTGCGGTCACCACCCTCATGGACACCTACGGCAAGCTCGATGGCCAGATGGTGGCCTCCTACGCCAAGGCGTTCGCCGAGGTCGGCAAGTCCCTCACGACCGCCCAGAAGGCGGCCCTGGTGGCGATGCGCGACAAGCTCCTCGGCAGCCTGACGCTGCCGTCCGGCGCCTACCTCTACTCCACCCCGATCGCCATGCCGGTGATCCCGTCCACGAACTTCCTGTTCAACTAGGTCCTCCCCCGGGCGGGTGCGGCCCCGGCTCCGGCCGGGGCCGCGCCATGTCCGCCGCGGATGCCGACGGCAGGAGGGTGCGCTACGGTTCGCGTGCCCGTCCCGCGCCGCTGGAGATGCCGTGACCGCCGTCCCCGCCTTCGAGGGCTTCGACCCCGAGGCCATCAACTTCCTGGCCGACCTCGCCGCCAACAACGACCGTGCCTGGTTCACGCCGCGCAAGGGCGAGTACGAGCGGCTGCTCAAGCGTCCGCTCGAGGGCCTGTGCGCCGCCCTGGCGGAGCGGTTCGAGGCGCGTGGCATCCCGCTCACCGCGGACCCCGCCCGCTCGCCGTTCCGGATCTACCGCGACACGCGGTTTGCCAAGGACAAGTCCCCGTACAAGTCGGCCGCGAGCGCCCAGTTCCCGGCCGTCGGCGGCGGGCCTGCGGGCTACATCCACATCGAGCCCGGCGAGATCTTCGCGGGCGGCGGCCTCTACCGTCCGGAGCAGCCGGTCCTGGTGGCCTGGCGGACGCTGGTGGACACGCGTCCCGACGAGGTGCACGCGGCGCTCGAGGACCCCGGGTTCGTCGCGGCGTACGGAGGGATCTATGGCGACCGGCTCAAGCGGGTGCCGGCGCCGTATGCCAAGGACCACCCGGACGCGGACTTGCTCACGCTCAAGGACCTGATCTTCCGCAGCCGGCTCTCCGACGCGGACATCCACTCGCCCGGTCTGCCGGACCTGCTGGTGGAGATGTACACGGCGGCGATGCCGGTGATCGGGCTCCTGGGGCGTGTCGCGGGGGCGGCTGGAGCGGCGGGAGCCTGAGTCCGCGCCGCGGACCCGGCCCGCGAGCAGCGGGAGGTCAGCCGGCGGGTCGCACGTGGACCGGTTGTCCCGCGCGCCACGTCTCGAGGGCCACGAGCCCGGGAAGGTCCGCCGGGATGAGCCCCACCGGATCGCGGTCCCACCACGCGAGGTCGGCCGCCATCCCCACCTCGAGCGTGCCGGCCCCCACGAGCCCCAGGGCGTTCGCCGCCCCGCGGGTCTGCGCGTCGATCGCGGCGGCGAGGTCCAGCGCCTGGTCCGGCTCGATCGCCTTGCCGGTTGCGTCGCGCCGGTCGATGGCGGTCGCGATCGAGGCCCACGGCTCGAGCGGCGTCGCCGGGTAGTCCGACGAGAAGGCGAGGGTGACGCCGGACTCGCGCAGCATCCGGAGCGGCATCAGGCGCAGCGGCCGGGGCATGGGCGCGATCGTGAGCTCGTGGCCGGTCGTCACCAGGAACGAGGGCTGGGCGACAACCGGGAGGGAGGCGGCGCCGAGCGCCCTGGCCTGGCGCTCCTCGAGGACCATGGCGTGCTCGACGCGCAGCGGCACCCGCGCCGCGAGGCCGCGGTCCGCATCACGCTCGCGCAGGACGGTCTCCACCGCGCCGTTGCCCACGGCGTGCACGGCCAGCGCGGCACCAGCCTCCGCCGCCGACCGCAGGAGCTCCGCGAAGCCCGCCTGGGTGGGGAACCGCAGCCCCGTGTGCCAGCGCCCGTCCGCCTCCCGCCTGGGGAACCCGGTCCGCATCCCGACGGCGCGCGAGACGCCGCCCTCCGGACCCGTGTTCGCCCGGAACGAGCCCGTCATCAGCGAGCGCAACTGGCTCCCGGTCATGCACAGGTGGCAGAACTCGCCGCCGTCGATCAGCACCTTGGCCGTCGCCCCGGGCAGGATCGCGGGCTCGTCGATCCGGCTGCCCACCAGGAGCGGGTGGGCCTCGACACCGGCCGATGCGAGGATCTCGACGAACGCGGATGCCACGGCGGCCGGCACCGCGGCATCGCCGATGCGCGTGATCCCCAGCGAGAGCAGCCGCCGCCCGAAGGCCTCGAGGCGCGAGCGCCACGCCGCCGGATCAGGGGCGTCCTCGCGACCGGAGCGCGCCTCCGCGGCGAAGCTTGCCGACTCGAGCAGCACGCCGGTGGGCCGGCCACGCCGGTCGCGCAGGATCCGGCCGCCGGGCGGGTCCACGGTGGTCCGTCCGATCCCGAGCGCATCGAGCCCGGCCGAGTTCACCGCCGACTCGTGGTAGGTCCGCGACTGGACGTGGAGCGGCCGGTCCGAGACCACGCGGTCCAGCTCGGCCGCCGTGGGGCTCCGGTGCTCCGCGAGCAGGAGCGGCTCGTAGCCGTGGTAGCGGAGCCAGCGCCCGGCCCCCGGATCCTCGGGCTCCGCGGCCGCCAGCGTCCCAACCAGGTCCACCAGGCCGCGAATGTCACGGGCCCGCCGCAGGAGGGCGTTGGTGTGTGGATCCGTCGCCACGAGGTACGCGTGCAGGTGCGGGTCGATGAACGCGGGCAGGACGGCTCCGCGGTCCAGGCGTCGTTCCGGGGTGCCGGGCGGCATCGCGGCGCGCACCTCGTCCAGCGTTCCCGCGGCGGCGACCATGCCGCCCTCGATGCCGATCGCCTCGACCGGAACCAGGTCCGGCCGCACGTGGACAGGTACTCCGTGCAGGATCATCGCGAAACCCCCGTTTGCCGATGTCGTCTGGACGGGTGCCAGTATCGGGCGCCCCGCCGACGCTCGGCCACCCGTTCCGCCGACCCCACCAGCTCCACGTGTTCGGCATGATGGTGACGTGCACCACCCCGAGCCCGCCGCGCGCCGCCTCGCCGTGCCCGCGCCGGTCCTCGTGCTGGCGGGCATGTTCTCCGTGCAGTCCGGCGCGGCGGTCGCGCGCGGCCTGATCCACCAGGTGGGCGCCGTCACAGCGGTGGCGATCCGGCTCGACATCGCGGCCGTCGTCATGCTCGCGATCCTGCGTCCGGCCGTGCGCGGTCGCACCCGCCGGGCCTGGCTCTCCGTCGGCCGGCTGGCGCTCTCGATCTGCCTGATGAACGGCTTCTACTACGCGGCGATCGGGCGCCTGCCGCTGGGCATCGCCACGACGGTGGAGTTCCTCGGGCCGCTCACGCTCGCGGTGGTCGCGTCGCGACGGCCACGGGACGTGGTCGCGGTGCTGGTCGCGCTGGCCGGGGTGCTGGCCGTGTCGGGGGTGATCGGCACGGACGTGGCGCGGCTGGACACGCTGGGTATGGCGTTCGCCCTCGTGGCGGGCGTGGGCTGGGCGGGCTACATCCTGGCCTCCCGCGATGCCGGCCGGCAGTTCCTCCAGCTCGACGGCCTCGCCTTCGCCCTCGCCGCGGCCGGGGTGGTGATGACGCCGCTGGCCCTGGTCATCGGGCCGGCCGGGGGCGTGGGGCCGGAGCAGCTGGCCGCGGGCGCGGTGGTGGCGGTGATGTCGTCCGTGATCCCGTACTCGCTCCAGATGGTGGCGCTGCGGAGCGTGGAGCCGCGGGTGTTCGGCATCCTCCTGAGCCTCGAGCCCGGGGTGGCGGCGCTGGTGGGCTTCGTGCTCCTGGGCCAGGCGCTCGTGCCGCTCGAGCTGGTCGGGATCGGCCTCGTCGTGGCGGCGAGCGCCATGGTGCTGGCTGCGCAGCGCGTCGAGCCGGCCGTGGTGCTGGCGGAGGCGGTATGAGCGGGAGCCCCGACACGAGCGGGAGCCCGGGCATGCGCGGCAGCCCGGGCATGCGCGGCAGCCCGGGCATGCGCGGCAGCCCGGGCATGCGCGGCCGGTGGCGCCGGTGATCGGCATGGGCACGGTGATCAACGTGGTGGCGATCCTCGTCGGATCGACCTTTGGCGTCCTCTTCGGCGGCCGGCTGCCGGAACGGACCACCCGCACCGTGACGGACGCGCTGGGCCTCACGACCCTCGTCATCGGCGGCCTCAACGTCATGGCGCTCCAGGACCCGGACTACGTGGCCGCCACGGGGTCCGGGGTGACGCTGCTGATCGTGCTGGGAGCCCTCCTGGTCGGCGGCATCGCGGGCTCCCTGGCCCGGATCGAGGACCGCCTCGAGGGGATCGGCGGCTGGCTCCAGGGGCGCTTCGAACGCGGCGACGGCCCCTCGTCGCGTGCCCGCTTCGTCGAGGGGTTCGTGGACGCCTCGCTGATCTTCTGCATCGGGCCGCTGGCCGTGCTCGGCTCCCTCTCCGACGGCCTCGGCCGCGGCATCGACCAGCTGGCGCTCAAGTCCACGCTCGACGCCTTCGCCTCGCTCGCCTTCGCCGCGTCCCTGGGCTGGGGCGTCGCGGCCTCCGCGCTCTCGGTGGGCGTCTGGCAGGGGCTGCTCACGGTGCTCGCCGTGCTCCTGGGCTCGCTCCTGCCCCCTGCCGTCGTGGCGGCGACGACCGCGACCGGCGGCATCCTGCTGCTGGGGGTGGGCCTGCGGCTGCTGCACATCCGCGAGGTCCCGGTGGGGGACCTGCTGCCGGCGCTCGTGGTGGCGCCGGTCCTGACCGTCCTGGTGTCGGCGATCCGCTAGGGCCGGTCGTCGGGGCGTGCTCCGACGACCCCGGTTCGCCCCTTCGCAGCCCAGGCGTCCACGAACTCCGTGATCGGTCCGTCGAGGCGGCGGAGCCGGTCGGGATCCACTGGCCGGTCGGCGACGGCACGCGGCTCGGCCGTCTCCTCGAGGATCTCCGCCGCCTCCAGGCTCCCCTCGGCTGGGATCCGGGCGAGCGTGACGATCCCGCCACGCCAGGTGTCGAGACACAGGGCCAGGCCGTCGTGGAAGGTGGTCGCCCGCTCGAGGGGCGTGTGTCCGAAGACGATCCGCCGGAAGCCGGCCTCGCGGTAGGCGCTCCAGCAGTCGGCCTCCGGGAAGGAGTCCGGGGACTCGAAGAAGCGGCGCCGGATCCAGAGCCGCTCGGAGCTTGCGCGGAAGTGCTCGAGGTCGCGGTCCGGGACGGGTCCGCCGTGCACGAACAGGGTGTCGCGCCAGCGGGCGTACGGAGCGAAGGTCCGCAGGGTGGGCCGCAGGTCCGGCACGACGGTGTCCAGGTACGCGGCCAGCTCCTCGGCCGGCCGGTCCTCCCAGGCGCCCATCGGCATGCCGGCCGAGAGCATCGTGGCACCCCCGCCGAAGGTCATCAGCGCCTCGAAGATCTCCGGCACGCCGTCGAGACCGCCGAGCACCTGGATCTCGTGGTTGCCCTCCAGGATGGCGACGAGGCTGCCCAGCGCAGGCGCCTGCTCCCGCAGGGACGCGATCCGGCGCACGAGGCCCACCGAGTCCGGCCCCCGGTCCACGAGGTCGCCGGTGATCACCAGGGCCGTGCCGGGCGGCGCGATCCAGCGGTCGGCGCCGTCGGTCAGGCCTGCCCGGGCGAGGAGGCGGTCCGCGGCGGCACGCTGGCCGTGCCAGTCGCTGCCGGCCCACACGGTGAAGCCGTCCGGGATCGTGATCGGGGCGATGTCGGGGGTTGCCATCGGTTCCGAGGCTAGCATCGGGCGGCCCGGTGCGCGGGCGACGGGGAGGACACGACCTCATGCGTCCCCGGAAGACGGGCGCAGCGCGTCCCTGCCGGGTCAGGGCTCGCCGGCGGGATCGATCGCGCGGAAGACCGCCATGGGCACGATGCGCTGCGCGATCCCGGTTGGTGCCGCCGCGATCGCCGCCGCGAACGTGGACCCGGAGCGCACGATGTCGTCGAGAAGCAGGATCACACCATCGCCGCCCAGGGGGTCCGTCCGCCAGGAGAGCGTGGCCGCCTCGGCCGCGGCATCGCGCACGCCGCCGAGCTTGGCTTCGACCGCGGCCGCGATGCGGACGAGGGCGCCCGGTACCGGGTGCATCGACGGGAAGCGCCCGGCCAGCTCCAGGACGAGGCGGTCGCAGGCGGTGTTCACCGCGCCCGTCTCGTGGCCGGGCAGCGTGACCACGTGGACCGGCCGCCGAGGGTCGAGCGCGGAGCCGGAAGCGAGGGCACCCGCGACCAGCTCCACGACCGCGGCCAACGCCACCGGATCACCCGCCCGGAATGACCGCGCAAGGTCGTGCCCGGCCGACGGGCCATCGCGCACGAACGACGCGCAGGTGATCAAGGGGATCTACTCCGCGAAGCGCTCCTCGCGCCAGGGGTCGCCCTCGTTGTGGTAGCCGTACCGCTCCCAGAAGCCCATCTTGTCGTGGCTGAGGAACTCCAGGCCACGGATCCACTTGGGGCCCTTCCAGAAGTACCGCTTGGGAACGATCAGGCGGAGCGGGTAGCCGTGCTCGGGGGCCAGCGGCGCGCCCTCATACGTGTCGGCGAGCAGCACGTCATCGTCGTCGAGGACCTCGAGCGGCAGGTTGGCGGTGTAGCCCTGCTCGGCGTGACCCAGGACGTTGGTCACATGCGAGCGGACGCCGGCAAGCTCCAGGACGACCCGGATCGGCACGCCCTCCCAGTGGGTGTCGAGCTTGGTCCAGCGGGTCACGCAGTGGATGTCGGTCGTGAGCGCCGTGCGCGGGAGGTCCTGGAAGTCGGCCCAGGAGAAGGCCAGCGGATGGTCCACCTCGCCGAAGACGCGGAAGTCCCAGGTCGCAATGTCCACGCTCGGCACGGAGCCGTAATGGAGGACCGGAAGCTTCTCGGTGAGGTACTGGCCCGGGGGGACGCGGTCGGTCATGGCAGGATCGCCACGCCGCTCGCCGAACAATCGCTCAAACATCTCATCTCCTGTGCGGGACCGATGACGCGGACCCGTACACCACTTGGTTCGCTCGAACTCTAACCTCGGATCGTGACGGGCGCGTGACCGAGGTCTGACAAGCGCGTGACCGATCGCCGTCGGGGCGCCCAGCCGGGGTCTGTCGCCACGACGCGGTATCGTGTACCCCATGTCCGACGCGCCCAAGGTCGTCATCGTCATGCCCGCATACAACGCCGCCCGCACGCTCGAGCGCACGTACGCGGACATCCCGCACGACCTCGTCCACCACGTGATCCTCGTGGACGACGTGTCCAAGGACGACACCGTGGAGATCGCCACCCGCCTCGGGCTCGAGACGATCGTCCATCGCCAGAACCTGGGCTACGGCGGCAACCAGAAGACCTGCTACGACCGGGCGCTCGAGTGGGGCGCCGACGTGGTGGTCATGCTCCACCCCGACTACCAGTACGACGCGACGCGCATTCCGCAGCTGGTCGCGCCCATCGTGGCCGGCGAGGCGGACCTGATGCTCGGCAGCCGGTTCCTGGGTGACCCGCTTGCAGGCGGCATGCCCAAGTGGAAGTACGTCTCCAACCGGTTCCTGACCGGCGTCGAGAACCTCGCCTTCGGCCAGCACCTCTCCGAGTACCACACGGGCCTGCGCGCCTACAGCCGGCGCCTGCTCGAGACGATCCCGTACCGCCTCAACTCGGACGACTTCGTGTTCGACCAGGACCTCATCGCCCAGGTGGTCGCGGCGGGCGGGATGAAGATCGGTGAGATCGCCGTCCCGACGCGCTACTTCACCGAGGCGAGCTCGGTGAACTTCAAGCGCAGCGTGGTCTACGGCCTCTCCACCCTCCGGGTCGTGGGCCGCTACCTCCTGCACCGCACAGGGATCCGGCGCTCCGCGAAGCTCCAGCCGAGGCTGTCCTCCCGGTCGCCGGGCACGGCGTAGCCCATGAACCTGCGCGGGGGCCTCGGCCGCTCGGCGATCGGGTTCGCGATCTCGGTCGTCGCGCTGGCCCTCGTCCTCCGGTCGGTTGACGTCGGTGCCGCGTGGGCGACCCTGACCACCGCCCGGCGCGAGTGGGTTGCGCTGCTCGTGGTGTTCGTCATCGGGGACGTGCTGCTGCGCGCCGTCCGCTGGCGCGTCCTGCTGACGCCGCTGGCGCGGGTCCGCTTCGGTGACACGCTGGCCTCGCTGCTGGTCGGCTACCTCGCCAACAACGTCCTGCCGGCCCGGCTGGGCGAGGTCGTCCGCAGCCATGACTTCGGGGAGCGGTCGGGGATCAGCCGCTCCACGATCCTGGGCACCATCGTGATCGAGCGCGTGGTGGACACGCTGGTCGTGGTCTCGATCGCCGCGGTCGCGATCCTGGTGCTCTCGGTGCGCGGCATCGTGGCCTCCGCCGTGCTGGTGGGGGCCGCCGTGACGGCGCTGCTGGTGGTGGCCATCGCCGTCGGCATGGCGGCCCACCGCCTCCCCGGTGCAGACCGGGTGCGCAAGCTGCTGGGTCGCTGGCCGCGGATCCGGCACGTGCTGTCCAAGGTCCGGGTCGGCCTCTCGGTGGTGACCGACGTGCGCGCGATGATGGTCGCCGTCGTGCTCTTGGTCGTCTCCTGGTCGCTGACCGTGCTGGCGTTCGCGGCCGCCGCCCAGGCCGTGGGCGTGGAGCCGACGATGGGCCAGGCGGCGCTCCTGGCCGCCGGCACCAACCTCGCCACCGCGATCCCCGCGGCGCCCGGGTACGTCGGCACGTTCGAGCTGGCGGTCGTCACGATCGCCCATTCGGTCGGCATCGCCCGGGAGTCGGCGCTCGCGTTCGGCATCCTGGTCCACGTCACGACGCTGCTCGTGACGTCGGTGGGCGGGGCGCTCGTGGTCATGTTCGGAAGCCGGCGCCGGGCGCGGCGGTCTGCGGCGGCACCGGCCGCCGGGTCCGTCGCGCCGGCCGGTTTTGTGAACGCCGCGCACTTCGGTTTTTCGCCCGACGCCAGCGGACTGGAAAACATGAAGGCGCTGCAGCGCGCGGTGGACCAGACGGGCACGATCATCGTGAGCCAGCCCGGC
>JBAXFC010000035.1:0-14171 GCA_037140135.1 Chloroflexota bacterium | reverse complement strand
AACGACAACCAGCTCAGCGGGAACACCGCGAGGGAGAACCGGCAGGGCGGCTTCATCGTGGATGGCTCGGCTGCGGTGCGACTCACGGGGAACCGCGGCGTCGCCAACGGTTCGGACGGGTTCCTGGTCACCAGTTCGACCGGCGTGCGGGTCGAGGACAACGTCGCGAAGGACAACGCCATCCGCGGCTTCGCCTTCGGGAACGTGACGATGAGCACCCTGGCCTCCAACATCGCAGCCGGCAACGGCGAGGGCATCGTGCTCGCCGCATCGTCGGGTAACACGGTCGTCTCGAACGTGGCATCGGGAAGCACGACGTCGAAGGCGGCCGGTGTCGGCATCTGGATCCGGGAGGGCTCGACGCAGAACGTGGTGCGCAGCAACACGGCGACCGGGAACCAGAACGGGGGCTTCTACCTCGACGCCTCCGACGACAACCAGCTCATCGCCAACATCGCGAGAGCGAATCAGGGCGACGGGTTCGGAGCCTGGGCCTCCGCCAACGCCGTCTTCACCGGGAACAGCAGCATCGCGAACACCTCGAACGGCTTCCTGTTCAATTCCTCCACCCGGCTTCGGGTCGGGGCCAACGTCGCGAAGGGCAACGGACCGGATGGCGGCAACGCCTTCGTGTTCCTCGGCTCGAGCGACCTGCGGGTTGAGCACAACGTTGCAGCGGGCAGCCCGTGGGCCTGCTTCGGCCTGTACGACGGCACGATCGGAGTCACCCTCACGGGGAACTCGGCGAGCGGCTGCAGCGCCGGCTTCGACATCGGGAGCGCGACCGGCAACACGCTCCGGGACAACACCGCGAACGCCAACATCGGCGGCAACGGGTTCTCCCTCGGCAACGGGGCGGTCGCGAACACGCTCTCGGCGAACACGGCCAACGGCAACAACAACGGGTTCCTGCTCTGGGGCGACGCGAGCCAGAACACCCTGACCGGGAACATCGCGAACCGGAACACGTCGTTCGGCTTCATCGCGGACGCCGCCGCGAGCTACAACACGTTCACCTACGACACCGCCTACGGCAACGGCGTCCTCGACGCCGGGCAGTCCGGAGAGTGCGTGGGCAACACGTGGCTGCACAACCACTTCGGCACGATGGACGGGATCTGAGATCCCGCGGTCGGCGCCCGGCGCGGCCCGTCACGCGACGGGCACGCCGGCCCGGCGAGGTCGGGTGTGCGGTCGGGTACGCCGCCGTGCAAGCCGGGCACGCACGGCCATGCAGGCCCGGGTGACCGGCATGTTCACCGGCGTCCGGTCATCGCGCCGGCCGCGTCCGCACCTGCTGGACGGACGCGGCCGGCGCCCTCCAGGCCATGCCAGCGGCGCTGGCCCCGCTCTCCGCTCGTTCAGTCGCCGATCACGTCCACGGCCACGGCGTCCACCCCGAGGCGCCCCTCCTCGCAGATGAGCGCGATGCCGCCCCCGGTGAACGACCGGTCCGGGTCGGCAGCCTCCAGCCGCAGGCTGTCATCGACGGCGACCCGGATGGCACCGTCCTCGACGACGAGCTCCACCCGGTAGGCGCGGCCGAGCTCCCACTCGAGGTGCGCTTCTGCCAGGACGATGTCCCGGTTGAGGCGCTTGACCAGTTGCGCCCGCCCGTCCTGGCGCAGGAGCACGGCGTAGTACCGCTCCAGCCCCTGGACCCGGGCCGCGAGGCCGACGGCGCTCGCCATGTGGGGCGTCAGCGTGGCCTTCACGCGGTAGTCGGTCCATTCCCTGGTGCCCGTGATCAGCAGGCCGCGGCCCCGGTTCGCCATCACGCGGTACGCCTCGGGCGGTTCATCGGGGAGATGGTCGGCGGCGTTGACCCACTGGCGCTTCCAGAGCCGCCCGGGGGCGGCCGGCCGTCGGAAGATCACGGCCGGCGTGCCGTCCCAGGCCAGGCGATCGAGCAGGAGGGTGCCCGCTGCCGCGCCGGGCGCGCGGATGGCCACGCCGACGCGGGCGATCGCGGCGCCACCGAGGTCGGGGATTCGCCAGGCAAGCTCGGCGGACGCGCCTGGCACGAGGCTGCCGCACGGCCCGTCGAGGCTCTCGATCGCATCGTCCGCCCCGTAGATCTCGATCCGGATGCAGCACTCCACCGGTGCCCGGTCTTCGGGCGCGGCCGCCACCGCCGCCCGGACCACCTGGCCCGGATAGAGCGTGGGCGACGCCATCAGGGCGTAGCCGGGCATCTCGAGCGCGTCCGGTGGCGTGAAGACCGGCGTCATGGCGGTCGCGACTCCGGCCGCCTCGAGCGTGTACCGCAGGGCCAGCGCCCGGCCTGCGCCCGGCCGAGCCGCCCCGACGTTCTCCACCACCATTCCCGGCCCGCCCGAGAAGCCCTGCACCGATCCCGGGTGACTGAAGTGGAAGCGGGCTCCGCCCTTCGGCGGCCGGTATGGCGCTCCCGCGAGCGCATGCCCCATCGCCACGATGGCATCGGCCTCGAGCACGGCATCGCTGATCGCCCGGCCGCCGTCCGCGGTCGGGACGTAGAGGCGGTCGGCGACCGGCCCACGCCAGTCGAGCGGCCCGTCGAACCCGGCCAGCCCGTTGCGGACCCCGAGGATGCCGCCCACGTTGCCCGCGTTGCAGTCCGTGTCCCAGCCGCACGTGTTGACGATCGCCTGCGCCCGGCTGAAGTCCCCGTCCCCGAACAGGATGGAGAGGATCACGAGCCCGTGGTTGGGGACCATGTGCACGTTGCCGCCGTACCGGTCGTAGCCGTACCGCTCCACAAGCCGGCGTCGTGCGAGCCGCCAGTCGCCCGGTTCCCGGGCGTGCCATTCGCGGATGTCGGCGATGAGCGCGGCGATCACCGAGTCGGCGGGGATGCACCGCACGGCGGTGTCGAGCAGGCGCTCGAGGTCCCGCTCCACGAAGGCCGCGGCGATCAGGGCTGCACAGACCTGGGCACCGTGGATGCCGGCGCCATCGTGGCTCACGCTCGCAGCCCGCCTGGCGAGGTCCGCGGCAAGCTCCGGGTCCCCGGGCGCGACCAGGCCCCAGCCGTCGATGAAGATCTGGCCGCCGATCTGCTCGGCCACCACCCGGCCGTTGAGGGCCATGGAACCCGACGCCGGCGCCGGGATCCCGTTCCTGAGGCGCAGGTAGGCGGTGTGCTCGGTTGAGTTGCCCATGCCACCCCACCACAGGATGGAACGGTTCTCGATGATGTAGTTGAGCCAGCTCTGCCCGATCTGCTCCGCGGTGATCCAGCGCGAGTTCCCGTGGTCCGCCAGCGCGCGGATGAACGTGAAGGTGCCGGAGATGTCGTCGTCGGTGACGACCAGGAGGTGGTTGCGGAGGGGGACGTCCAGCCGATCGTTGACGTAGTAGGTGACCCCGCCGAGCCGCTCCTCGATCTGGTCGTAGGTCCAGTTCTCGAACGGACGCCCGAGGTAGACGCCGATGATCTTGCCGAGGACGCCCGCGTAGACGCGCTCGGCGTAGTCGGCGGGAAGGGTCACGGGTGCTTCCTCCAGAGGTCGAGCAGGTCCAGGAGGGCCTGGTGCTGGGTGGTGCTGAGGCTCTCGATCCATGCCTCGAGGGCGCCGGGGTCGGCACGGACGGCGGACAGCTCCCGATTGATGGCGTCAGCGGACACCGTTGCGTCGGGCGCTCGACGTCCGATCCCCAGTTGCCGCGGGCGGTGATCCAGGCATCGTCCACTCTGGCACAAGGTCGGCGGCAGCGCCTGTTGTCGCCCGTTCACGTCAAGGTTACGATATAGGACATCCTACATCGTGCGAGCCAGCACTGGCAGGCCCGGAGGCTCCTTCCATCGATCTGCAGACCGGCCCTGGTCGCGAGGGTGCGCCGACCGGCGGCGGACACCCGGAGCATCCGTCCATCCGGCATGCCTTCCACCTGCCCCGCGGGCTCATGCATCTGCCGTCCGGCGCATCCGAAGAGGTCCGGCTCGCTCGCAATCTCCGGCTCTCGCAGGCCGAAGCCCTCGCCATCGGGCTGATGGCTCCAGCGGCGACCTTCCTGGCCGTGCTGGTCGTGCGATTGGGCGGCACGCCGCTCGAGGTAGCCCTGATCACGGCGGTCCCATCGCTGACCAGCCTGGTGCTGGGAATCCCAATCGGGATCGTGCTCGCCCGCACGACGCGCGTGGTGACGGTGTACAGCCGGTCGCGGCTCGCTGCGCACCTGGCGTATGGGATGGTCGCGATGACCCTGGTCGCCTGGCCTGCACCGCTGACGCTCGCAGGGGTGCTCGTGATCTGGGGGCTGGTCACAATTCCGTCCACGACCGCCCAGATCGCCTTCCCGATCGTCATGTCCGGGGCGGCGGGTCCGGCAGGACGGTATCGGCTCATGAGCAGCCGGTGGGGGATCATGCGCGTCACGGGCGTGGCATCGACTGCCCTGGCCGGGCTCGTGCTGGGAGCCATGGCCTTCCCCGGTGGCTACCAGGTCCTGTTTGGCACCTTCGCCCTCGCTGGAGTGGCGAGCTTCTCGTTTGCCCGACAACTGTGGGTGCCACCAGCGGGCGCGTCCCCGGCGGACGACCCGCTGTGGTCTCCGCGGGCCGTCCTGCAAGCGATCCGGCGCGAACGCGCGTTCGTGCAGTTCTCCGGCCGGCAGATGGTCCTCCTGCTCGGCACGCGCATGGCGGTGCCGCTCCTTCCCCTCTACTACGTGACCGTTCTTGATGCTCAGGACGCGTCCATCGGCCTGATCACTGCAGCCGGGGCCGCCGCGACGCTGGCCGGCTACCTGGTCTGGCCCAGACGGGCCAGGAATGTATCGCCTGCCATCCTCCTGCCGCTTCCGATGGCGCTCGTGGCCGTGCAGGGCATCGCCGTCTCGTTTGCCGACAGCGTCGGGATCGTGGTCGCGATCGCCGCGGTGACCGGCTTCTGCTCGGCGGCGGTCGACCTCGGGCTGTTCGATGGACTGATGCGCTCGCTCCCGCCCAGCCGGCAGCTGGCGTTCACCGGCGTCAACGTGGCCGTTGTGAGCGGGGCCACGCTGGCCGCCTCGATGCTTTCGGCGGCGATCGCGCAGACCGTCGGGATCGAAGGCGCGATGCGGATCGGCTCCATCCTCGCAGGCTGTGGGGTGGCGCTATTCCTGGTCGAGTCCAGACGGCAGAGGGCGGCGGCGCGGACCGCGTCGAATGACGCCTGACCACGGATCGCGGACATGTCCGGGATCGGGATCCCGGGGCAGCTCCCCGGGCGGACCCGGCCGACCGCAAGGGGAGGTAGGATGCCCGACATGCGGCAGCGCGAACCACAGGCCTCATCCGGCCACCCAGACGACGACGGAACAACGCGTTGCGCGAGCCCAAGGGTGACATGACGCTCCCGCTCATCGAGCGTCCGGCCTCGCTTCGCGTGCAGGTCCAGGACGCGATCGTGGCCCACATCACGCAGAACAACCTGCAGCCCGGTGATCCGATCCCGCCCGAGACCACCCTGGCGCGGACGCTCGGCGTCAGCCGCAACTCCGTGCGGGAGGCCGTCAAGTCGCTCGAGTCGCTGGGGCTCCTCGAGACCCGGCGCGGGATCGGCGTCTGCGTCAAGAGCTTCTCGATCAACCAGGTCCTCGACACGCTGCATATCGCGCGGATGGACGACCTCGCCGAGCTGGCCGATCTCCTCGAGCTCCGAGAGGTGCTGGAGACCGGGATGATCGCCAAGGCCATCGACCGCGTCTCGCTCCCGGCAATCGAGGAGCTGCGGGCGATCCTCGGCCGTATGCGCGCGAAGGCGGAGGCGGGCAGTCCGTTCGCCGAGGAGGATCGCGCTCTGCACGCGACGCTGCTCCGTGACACCGAGAACCGGACGCTGCTGACGCTGCTCGACCTGTTCTGGCACCTGTTCTCACGGACTGCCGGCTACGCGGACCTGACGGACGACTTCCCGATGCAGACCTACGAGGACCACGTCGCGATCGTGGACGCGGTCGTGGCCAAGGACGCCAGCCGGGCCCGGGAGGCGCTGGCCGCACACTACTCGGGCATCGACGCGCGGCTGCGTGCTGCCAGGGAGCAGCGCGCGTAGGTCTTCTCTCGCGGGCCACCGGCGTCGGCAGGGTGTTGCATTTCCCGGGCCGCTCCTGTACGGTCAGGATGTAGGACATCCTACTTGCCCCGCGCACTTCGACCGGCCGCCGCCCTCGCGGGTCGGCGCGACCGCATCCATACCGCTCGTCCGGAGGTAGCACCCCTATGAGGACCCTGGTCGCCCTGGTGGCCGTCGTCGCGATCGTGGCGACGGGCTGTGAATCGGCGACACCGACACCGGCCCCCGCGACGCCCGTGGCGACGCCTGCGGCCCCGTCGCCGACCTCGGCTGCCTCGATCAGTCCGGGCGCCTACACGGGCACCGGCCAGTTCATCCAGTACGCCTCGATCGCCGACTACCAGGCAGGTGGCGGCACGGCGATCTCCGCCTTCGCGGAGGCTCCGGCGCTGGCGGACCAGGTCAAGGCCGGCAAGCTGCCCAAGGTGGAGGACCGGCTGCCCAAGGACGTCGCCGTCCTGGCGCCGGCCGACGGGATCGGGTCGTACGGGGGGACGATGCGGCTCACGAAGCCCGATGCCCTCGAGGAGATGCTCTACGAGTTCCCGTTCTCGTACGACAACGGCCTGACGTCAACGCACCCGAACATCGTCAAGGCCTACGACGTCAACACCAATGCCACCGAGTACACCTTCCACCTGCGCGAGGGGATGAAGTGGAGCGATGGCCAGCCGGTCACTGCGGACGACTGGGTGGAGTACTACAACCACATCCTGACCAACACGGCCTACTGGCCGGACGGGCGGTCCGAGTACAAGACGGCCAGCGGCATGGGAACGATCGCGAAGGTCGATGACTACACGATCCGGTACACGTTCAAGGAGCCGTACGGGCTGTTCACGTACACCCTGAGCCGGACGTACGACTACATGGCTCCCTGGCACTACGTGCAGCAGTTCGTGGACGGGGTCGCCGACCCGGCGGCCCTGACCAAGGCGATCGCGGACGCCGGCGTGCCGGACTGGCAGTCCCTGTACAAGGCCAAGGCGGATCCGGCGTTCAACCCCGACCTGCCGTCAATCTTCCCGTGGGTCGTGACGACCGGACCGGAGGCGTCGGTCGCGGTCCTGACTCGCAACCCCTACTACTGGAAGGTGGATCCCGCCGGGAACCAGCTGCCCTACATCGACGCCATCCACGGCGACACCATCGAAGGCCAGCCGCTGGTCGTCAAGGCGATCGCGGGGGAACTGGACTTCGCCCGCGGGAGCGACCTCAACCTGACGAAGAACTTCCCGATCGTCAAGGAGAACGAGGCGAAGGGCATCTACCGCCTGGTTCCCGTGCTGGCGCCGGCCATCGGGATCGGCAACATCACGTTCAACTACTCCATCGCGGACGAGTTCCTGCGCGGGCTGTTCAACAACATCGAGTTCCGGCAGGCGCTGTCGGCCGGCACGGATCGCGCGTCCATCAACGGGACGATGTTCAACGGCCTGCTGACCCCCTCCCAGTGGTCGCCCAAGGACGGTCTCCCCTACAACGGCGAGGCCGACCAGTTCAGGCAGTTCACCACCTTCGACGCCGCCGCCGCGAACGCCACGCTCGACAAGCTCGGGCTCACGTGGAACGCAGACCACACCGGGCGCGTTCGCCCGGACGGCAAGCCATTCGAGCTGATCGTCTTCGTGAACCCGACCCAGGAGACGTTCGACGCGGTGGCGATGGCCGAGCTCCTGAAGGCCCAGTGGGGCAAGGATCTCGGCATCGCGGTCGTGATCAAGCCCGAGGAGAAGGACGCGTTCAACTTCGGCGAGGGCACGCTCCAGGGCATCCACCTCGACGCCTTCGAGATGGGCCGCGAGTTCCCGGCCTCGGTCGGCCAGAGCGAGATCGTGCTCCCCTTGGGGAGCGACTGGCCGGTCCACGGTCCCTGGTCGCAGTGGCTGAACTCCGGTGGTACGGAGGGCGTGGAGCCGCCGGCCGACGTCAAGCTGCTCTGGCAGCTTGGCCAGGACTACAAGGCCTCCACCGATCCCACCAAGGCCGTGGATCTCGAGAACCAGATGACCGCGCTCCACGCGAAGAACATGTGGGTCGTCGGCATCCTCAAGCAGCCCACCGACTATCCCACGCTCGTGGACCTCGCCAGCGTGAAGGTTGGGAACGTTCCAGCGGTGATGCCGCGCGAGCGGAACTACCAGAGCGTCGAGAGCTGGTATCTCAAGCCCTAGTGATCGGATCGGGGCGGCGTCCACCGGTCGCCGCCTCCCCAGCCCGTGTGTCGAGGTCTGCCGGATGGTCATGACCGTATGCAGCCCCGTGAGATGGGACCCGTCGGGACCCTGGGCGTGACCGGACTCCGCCGCGAGCGCCTGTTCACCGCAGGGGCGGGCGGCTATGCGCGCTATCGGATCCCCGCCCTCGTGGTCACCGCCCGCGGCACCGTGCTCGCCTTCTGCGAGGCGAGGCGGTTCACGGGTCGTGACGCGGACGAGATCGATCTCCTGCTCCGGCGGAGCACGGACGGCGGCGAGACGTTCGATCTGCCACGCCGGATCCTTGGCCAAACAGGGTGGGTCTACGGCAACCCGGCGCCCGTGACCGACCGCGAGACGGGGACGACCTGGCTGCTCTTCTGCCGGAACCGGCAGGGCGAGGGCGAGAGGATGATCTGCCGCGGGGAGGTCGAGCGTTCGGTTTGGGTCACGGGCAGCGATGATGACGGCCTGACCTGGAGGGACCCCGTGGAGATCACCACCGACGTCAAGCGCGCGGATTGGGGCTGGTATGCGACCGGGCCCGGGCACGGCATCCAGCTGCGGAGCGGGCGGCTGCTGATCTCCTGCAACCACAGTCCAATCAACCGGGACCCGGACCAGGAGACGCCCTACTTCGCCCACGTGATCTGGAGCGACGACCATGGCAGGACGTGGAGTCTCGGGGGCAGCGTGGACGAGGGGACCAACGAGTCCACGGCCGTCGAGCTCGATGACGGACGCGTCTGCCTGAACGCGCGCAACAGCCCCTGGTCCCTCCAGCCGCCCGCGGACACCGAACCGGGGGTGGACGCCGCCTACGTGCGGGCGGTCGCGTGGAGCTCCGACGACGGCGAGTCCTTCTCGGCCGTCCACCATGACGCAGCGCTTCCCGAACCGATCTGCCAAGGGAGCCTCCTCGGGCTTGCCGGCAGCGCCGGGGACGCCGGCCGGCCGGTCCTGTTCGCCAACCCGGCCGGCCCCGGGCGAGCCGGCCTCACCGTCCGGCGCAGCGACGACGGCTGCGAGAGCTGGCCCGTCGCCCGCACGCTGCACGCCGGGCCCGCCGCCTACTCGGACCTCTGCCAGCTGGGCGAGGACCTGGTCGCCTGCTTGTACGAGGCCGGCACGGACGGCCCATACGAGGGACTCGACTTCGCCCGCTTCAGCCTTGACTGGCTCGCCGCGGTCGATCCCGGGATGGAGAGTTGATGACCGCGCCCGTGACCCCGCCCTCGAACCTGCTGCTCGACCAGCGCCTCGTGCACGCCGCGTTCAACGCCCGTCTCGCCTTGGGCACCGTCCGGAAGCACCCCCAGAATCCGCTCTTCAGCGAGGAGGGCTGGGCCGACCCGCCCCGCCACTGGGAGATGCGCTTCGACAACCTCTATCCCACGGTGATCAAGGACCCCGAGACGGGCCGCTACCGCGCCTGGTACTTCTCCTTCATCTACCAGGAACTGACCAACGCGACGCCGCTCGCCGAGCGTCCCGGCATCGCGTATCGCGGCAGCGAGGCCGAGGAGGGACTGCTCTATGCGGAGTCCGACGACGGGATCGAGTGGACCCGCCCGGACCTGGGGATCATCGAGTTCGAAGGTTCGACCGCCAACAACCTGGTGATGCGCGCCCGGACGCATGGCATCCACGCCGGCGGTGTCATGCGCGACGACCGGGACCCGGATCCATCGCGCCGCTACAAGTGCCTGTTCCGCAACGCCGAGCACCTGCGGATGGCCGTCGCGTTCTCCCCGGACGGCCTGCACTGGTCGGAGCCGGTCCTCTGGCCCGAGCATGACGCCAAGGGCGACACGCACAACAACACCCTCTGGGCCCCGGAGCTGGGACGGTACGTGGGGATCACCCGCGGCTGGACCGAGGGCTACTGGATGACCGGTCAGCGGCTCGTGCTGCGCACGGAGAGCACGGACTTCATCCACTGGTCGGACCCCGACGAGATCATGCGCGGTCACGACTACCACGACCAGCCGTACTCGATGCCGATCGCGCGGTACGGCGACCTCTACATCGGCCTGCCGGCCCAGTTCCACAAGGGTGACCGCGGCGCCCCCGACTGGGACACCGTGACGACCGAGCTTGCCTGGAGCCCGGACACGATCACCTGGCACCGCATCTGCCCCGGTGAGCCGCTGATCCCCACCGGGGCCGGGTCCTATCCCACCGGCGAGTACGACTGCGGTTGCGTCTACGCGGCCGCGCCCGTGCTCGACGGGGACACGATCCGCCTCTACTACGGCGGCAGCAACGGGCTCCACAACGGATGGCGCGAGAGCTCGCTCAACCTCGCGACGCTCGAGCGCGACCGGTTCGCGGGTTACACGCAGACGGCACCGGGCGTGCCCGCCCGCGTCACCACCGTCACCCTCTCCGCCGGCCTGCAGGACCTCACGGTCAATGCCGATGTCCGGGACGGCGGCTCCGTCCGCGTGGCCGTCCTCGACGAGGCGGGTGAGACGCTCCCCGGCATGGCCCTCGAGGACTGCCAGCCGATCCGTGAGGGCGGCCTCGACGTGGCCGTCACCTGGGGGGAGGAGCGGTTCGAGATGCTCGCCGGCCGAGAGGTCCGCATCCTGTTCGAAGTGGAGAACGCGGTGTTGTTCGCCTTCTCGGGCGCCTCCAGGGAGCCCGCCCATGGTTGACCTGCTCGATCCTGCCGCATTGCCCTTCATTGCGGCCACGTTCACGCCGATGCATCCCGACGGGCGGCTCAACCTTGACGCCGTCCCGGCGATGGTGGACCGGCTGATCGAGGACGGGATCACCGGCCTCTTCGTCTGTGGAGGGACCGGTGAAGCGCTCTCGCTGACCGGCGCGGAGCGGATGGCGACCGCCGAGGCGTTCATGGCCGCTGCCGCCGGGCGGCTCCCGGTCATCGTGCACGTGGGCGACAACAGCCTGTTCGCAGCGCGCGACCTCGCGGCGCATGCCCGTGCCATCGGGGCGGCCGCGATCTCGGCGATGGCGCCCTCGTACACGCGGCCGCAGTCCATCGATGACCTGATCTCGGGTCTGGAGGTGGTCGCCGGCGGTGCCCCCGACCTCCCGTTCATCTACTACCACATCCCCGGCAAGACGGGCCTCACCCTGAGCGTGGCATCCATGCTCGGGGCGCTGGGGGACCGCCTCCCGTCGCTGGTCGCGGTCAAGTTCTCCGACACGGAGATCCACGAGCTGACGGCCTGCCTGGACGCGGCCGGAGGGCGCTACCGGGTGTTCTTCGGCTGCGATGAGATGCTCCTGTCCGGGCTCGTCGCCGGAGCCACGGGCGCGATCGGGAGCACGTACAACTTCGCGGGCCCGCTGTATCTCCGGGTCATCGACGCCTACCGGGCGGGCGATACTGACGCGGCCCGACGGCTGCAGGCGGAGGCGGCACGGATGGTCCGCGTCGTCCTCGCGCACGGTGGCCTCTCGGCGCAGAAGGCGGTGATGGCGTTGAGCGGGATGGACTGCGGGCCCACCCGGCTGCCCAACCCGCGGTTGCCGGTCGGGCAGATCGGGGCGCTGCAGACCGAGCTCGCGGCGATGGGCTTCTTCGACTGGGCTCGGGTACCGGAGCCCTAGTGAGCCGCTACATCGGCAAGCGGCTCATGCTGATGATCCCGGTGCTCCTGGTGATCAGCTTCATCAGCTTCCTCGTGATCACGCTGCCGCCTGGTGACTTCGTGGACGCGTACGTGCAGCGCCAGCGGGAGCTGGGGCACGCCATCACCGTCGCCGACGAGCTTGCCCTGCGCCAGCGGTACGGGCTCGACGACCCGTTCCTGGTCCAGTACTTCCACTGGATCACGGGGTTCCTGACCGGCAACCTGGGCACGTCCCTGGCGATGCAGGCGCCGGTGTCCCGCCTGATCTGGGAGCGCCTGCCGATCACGGTCCTCATCGGCGCCTTGTCGTTCGTGCTGGTCAACGCGCTGGCGATCCCGATCGCGGTCCTGTCGGCCGTCCGGCAGTACTCGATCGCGGACTACGTGTTCACGATCATCGGCTTCATCGGGATGGGCATCCCGGACTTCATCCTGGCGACCGTCACGATGTGGGCGATCTACACGGCGACCGGCAACACCAACCTCGGCATCCAGTCCCCGCAGTTCGTCGGCCAGCCCGTGTCTGCCGCCCTGGTCCTGGACCTCGTCAGCCACCTCTGGCTGCCGGCGCTCATCGCCGCCACCACCGGCACCGCAGCCACCATCCGGACGCTGCGCGCGAACCTGCTCGACGAGCTGGACAAGCCGTACGTCGTGGTGGCGCGTGCCAAGGGCCTGCCGAGGCGCCACCTGCTCTTCCGGTATCCGGTGCGGATGGCCATGACGCCTTTCGTGGTCGGGCTGGCCGGTGTGCTGCCCGCGCTCGTGTCCGGCGAGCTGATGGTCTCGATCACGCTCGGGATCCCGAGCCTCGCCCCGTTGCTGCTGACCGCGCTCCAGGTGCAGGACCTCGTGCTGGCGGCGGACATCCTGATGATCCTGGCCGTCCTGTCGGTGGTCGGCATCCTGCTGTCCGACCTCATGCTCGCCATGCTGGATCCTCGGATCCGGCAGGAAGCGTAGGCCGCCGCCATGTGGAAGCGCCCCCGGCGACGTGTGGCTCGAGCCGCCCAGCACGCAACGGGCCTCGCGACGCCGGGCCAGCTGTTCCGGTGGAAGTTCCGACGTCACCGCCTGGCCGTGATCTCGCTTGGCCTGCTCGTCGTTCTCTACGGCGTCGCGATCCTTGCCGAGTTCATCGCGCCCAACGACCCGTACCAGACCAGCGCCAACCTCGTGTACGCACCACCGCAGCGCCTGTACTTCGTGGACGCCGGCGGCTCCCTGCACATTCCCCCGTTCGTCTACCCCCAGGTCAAGGCGGTGAACCCCACCACGCTTCGTGTCACGTACACGGAGGACAAGACCACCAAGCTGCCGGTGGGACTCCTCGTGCACGGCTGGCGCTACCGGTTCCTGGGCCTCGTGGAGACCGATCTGCACCTGTTCGGCATGGAGCACGGCACGATCGGCGCCTGGGGCCGGGACGCGCTGGGCCGTGACCTCCTCTCGCGGCTCATCCTCGGCTCGCGCATCTCGCTGTCCATCGGGCTTGTCGGTGTGTTCGTGGGCTTCCTGTCCGGCCTCCTCCTCGGCGGCCTCGCGGGCCTCAAGGGCGGCCGGACGGACCTCGCGATCATGCGGGTCTCGGAGATCTTCGGCAGCATCCCCACCCTGCCCATCTGGATGGTCCTCGCGGCGATCCTGCCCCAGAACTGGACCGTGGAGCAGACCTACATCGCGATGACGCTGATCCTCGCGCTGTTCGGCGTCGTGAGCGGCGCCAGCCGGACGATCCGGGGCCGGTTCTTCGCCCTGCGGGAGGAGGAGTTCGTCATGGCCGCCCGCCTCGATGGCGCCGGGACCGGGCGGCTCATCCGGCGATACCTGTTCCCGCACGTCCTGAGCCAGGAGATCGCGGACATCACGATGGCGATCCCGGGGATGATCCTGGCGGAGACCGCGCTCAGCTTCCTCGGCCTCGGGCTGCAGGCGCCGGCGATCAGCTGGGGCGTCCTGCTCCAGGAGGGCCGGTCCGTGCAGACCCTGGCCTACTCGCCCTGGCTGTTCATCCCCGCCATCGTCGTCATCGTCACGGTCCTCGCCTTCAACTTCGTCGGCGACGGCATCCGCGATGCCGCCGACCCGTACGCGAGGGTCTGAGCGATGGACGAGCGGCTCCCCGTTCTCGAGGTCAGGAACCTCAAGGTCCAGTTCGCATCGCGCGATGGTGTGGTGCGGGCCGTCGAGGACCTCTCGTTCGACGTCCTTCCCGACGAGACCCTCGCGATCGTGGGCGAGAGCGGCTGCGGCAAGAGCGTGACGGCGCAGGCCGTGCTCAACGTCCTGCCGCGCAATGGCCGCATCGTCGCCGGGCAGAT
>JBAXFC010000034.1:0-14180 GCA_037140135.1 Chloroflexota bacterium | reverse complement strand
GGTCCAGCACGACCCCATCTCGGACAAGGCGGTCTACACGGCGAACAAGAACGCCGGCTGGGGCGACAGCCGCCTGACCGCCGCGGCCCTGCGCACGGCCATCGCCGCCACCGGCGCTCCGCAACTCCTCGTGATCGCCGACAAGGACGGCAAGCACGGCCACGCCATCGTCGCCTACCGGGTGACGGCAGACCGGATCCTCGTCGCCGACCCCAACTACCCGGGGCGGCTGCGCACCATCCGCATCGGGGCCGACGGGGTGCTCGGCCCCTACATCTCCGGCGACAACGCGACCGCGATCGTGGCCGGCAAGTCCGTCACCTACGTCGAGTTCGCCTACGTGCCCTCCGCCTCGTCCGCCTCGGACGCGAGCCTGGCCGCTCGCTGGTCCGAGTTCGAGGCGGGGACCATCGGCTCCGCCGCCTTCCCGGCGGAGCTGGTATCCGTCCAGGAGACCGCTGCCGACGGCACCCTCAGCTGGGCGCCGCTCGTGGACGGCTACACGGCCCCCACCGGGACCATCACCCTCGGCCTCGGCCCGCTGGCGGACGGATCGGCCTCCAGGATGCGCGTGTACGCCGGCTCCTCCGAGACGCCGCTGGGCGCCTGGGGCTGGGCGCACCAAGTCACGCTTGCCCCCGGCGACAACCCGCTGGGGATGGAGATCTGGGGTCTCAAGGACGGCAAGTGGAAGTACGTGGACTTCGTGCGCCTGACCATCCGCTTCGGGGAGCCCGCCGCCAGCCCGACCGAGGCCCCGACCAGCGCCGGCGATGGCGGGATGCCGGTGGTGGCCTCCTTCACCGGCCCCACCTCGTTCGCCTATGCGACGGGGGGCACGCAGAGCTTCACGATCAAGATGAGCGGCGGGACCGCGCCCTACCACTACGCGTG
Source organism: Chloroflexota bacterium (assembly GCA_037140135.1). GTDB lineage: Bacteria > Chloroflexota > Limnocylindria > Limnocylindrales > CSP1-4 > CAIXZV01. The sequence goes on along the minus strand of JBAXFC010000034.1, from coordinate 13,286 downwards.
GTCCGGGCGTGGCACGCCGATCGGCGAGGCCGATGGCCCGGCCACCTTCACGTTCACCCTCACCGACGACCAGGTGGCCGCGGCATCGAACGGCGCGGGCTACTACATCAGCCTGTACATCACGGATGCGGCGGGCAGCGGCGCCCGGTGGGTGGACGGGACCGGGCGCAAGAGCTCGGAGTTCATCTACGCCATCGAGGGCCTCACCGGCATGCCGCAGCAGGCCGTGCTCTACCCGCCGATCCCGTACCAGACACCGGAGCCCTGATCGGACGCCCTCGCGCCGCGCGTCCAGCGGACCTCCCGCGCCGGATGCGCGACATGTCGAGTCCCTGACCGCGCGGAAGGCGCCCGCGGCGGGCTCCGTGTCGCCGGCGTTGGAGCCTATTTGCGCATCACCGCGCAAATAGCTACACTGCCGGCATGGTAATGGAGCGAGAGCGCGCAAATCCACCCCGTGACGCGTACCGGGACCCAGGCGGCCGCACGCTCGCGGACTATCCTCGGCCGTCCGTCGCCGTTGACACCGCAGTCCTGACGGTCCCCGAAGGCGGTGCCCTGGGCATCGTCCTCGTTCGCCCGGGTCCGGGGGATGACGCATCGGCCCGCGGCCGCCACCGGCTGCCCGGCACATTCCTCCACGAGGGCGAGCGCCTGGCAGAGGCCGTCCTGCGGTCGCTCCGCGACAAGGCCGGCGTCACGGGTCTCGATCCGCGCCAGCTGCACGTGTTCGACGATCCTGACCGGGATGATCGCGGCCGGGTCCTCTCGGTCGCCCATGTCGTCACGGTCGCGGCGCGCGACCTCGTCATCGACGAGACGAAGGTGGCCCTCGTCAGCGTGGACCGGATCCCTGATCTCGCGTACCGGCATGACGCCATCGTCCGCCTGGCCGTGGCGTCCCTCCGCGCCGAGTACGCGTCCGTCCCGGACCCGCGGCACCTCCTCGAACCGCCGTTCACGCTCCACGACCTCCAGGCCCTCCACGAGGCGATCGCCGGCACGCGGATCCCGCGGGATGCGTTCCGGCGTGCGATGCAGGGTGGCCTGACCGAGACCGGCCGCAGCCGCCGGGGGGTGGTCGGAAAGCCTGCCCGCCTGTTCACGATCAGGAGTTCGTCATGATCGCCACCACGGACGAGGCCCGCGCGCTCGAGTCCGGTCGCCCGTCCGAGAGACGGTCCCGGAGCCCGCACCTCGTCCTCAACCGGGACGTCGTGGACAGCCTCTGGATCGCCAGCGTGCTGACCGGCGGCAGCTACCTCCTCGCGGGGGCGCTCGGCTGGATCACCGCGGTCAATGCGCTCGAGGCATTCGCGGTGTTCACGAGCTATGCGTGCACCTGGCTCTGCGTGAAGCAGCGGCGGTTCAACTACGCGATCGGAGCGATGAGCACGGCCGCCTACTGCGTCCTGTTCTGGAACCAGGGGCTGGTCGCGAGCGCAGCGCTCAACGCGTACCTGACGCCAAGCCTGATCTATGGCTGGTGGCGCTGGCGCGCGGACGCCGAGACCCGCCCGGTGACCCATGTCGAGGTCCGACGGCTGCCGGTCTATCTCGGGGTGACCGCACTCGCCTACGTGGGTGCGGTCGCAATCGCAGGGGCACTGGGCGGGACGTTTGCCGCAGCCGACAGCGTGATCCTCGTCGGCTCGATCCTGGCCCAGTTCCTGCTCGACAACAAGAAGGTCGAGACCTGGTTCGTCTGGTTCGCGGTGAACCTCGTGGCGATCTGGCTGTACCTCTCGTCGGGCCTGGCCATCGCAGGACTGCAGTACGTGCTGTTCCTGGCAACGGCCGTGCTTGGCTTCTGGCACTGGCGGCTTGCTCTGCGGGCCCCCGACAGCCGGGGCGAGAAGACGCCGTGACAGGCGCGTTCGTGCTGCTCACGGCGCTGCCGCCGACCGTCGGCCACCTCCAGCTCATCAGGTTTGCCGCGGAGCTCGAGGACGAGGTCCACGTTCTCGTGTGCACGCAGCCCGGCGAGCCGTACCCGGTGGAGCGCGTCGAGGCGGTGGTCCGTGCGGCACGCGACTGCCCGGGCGTCCGGGTCCACGGCTTCCACCGGACCGTCCCCCAGGAGCCGGGCGACGCCCCCGACTTCTGGCCGATGTGGCGCACGATCCTTCGCGAGCACGGGTTCCGGGACGGCGACACCATCGTGGCCTCCGAGCCGTACGGCGCAGCCCTCGCCGAGGCCGCCGGTGGCACCTTCATCCCGTACGACATGGGGCGATCCATCACGCAGGTGCGCGCCGCCGATATCCGGCGGGACCCGATCGGGCGGTTCGGCGAGGTGCTGCCGGAGTTCCAGCCGGCGATGGTGCGGCGGATCACCGTCTTCGGAGCGGAGTCCACCGGCAAGACGACGCTCTCGCGCCGGCTCGCCGAGGCCCTTCCTGGACACTGGCTGCCCGAGTGGGCGCGGCCGTACCTGGAGAGCCTGCCAACGCCCGCGGTGGACGACCACCGGATGCGCGTGATCTGGCGGGCGCAGCGGGCGCTCCAGCGCAGCGCCACGCGGCTGCGCGGCCGTGCGTTCATCGTGCAGGACACCGACCTGTTCGCGACGGTCGGGTTCTGGGAGGCGTGGGATCCAGGAGCAGTGCCCGAGGAGCTCCGGGCGGACGCCGCGGCCAACCGTTCGGACCTGTACCTGCTCACCCGATCCGACATCCCATTCCAGCCAGACCCGTTGCGCTATGGCGGCGAGGCCCGCGAGACCACGGACGCGTTCTGGATGGACCTGGCGCAGCGCTACGGGCTGCCGTACCAGGTCATCCGCTCGACATCGCCCGAGGACCGCCTGGCGGAGGCCCGCGAGCTCGCAGTGGAGCACTTCCACCGGACGGTCCCCATCAGCTTCAAGCGGCAGGGCTCGCACTAGCGGGACGCCGTGCCGTGCGGCTGGGGGTCAGGCTGATCCGGCTCTCCGGCGTCCCGACGCGGCGGTGCCTTCAGGGGCGTGGCTGCAGCGCATCGGCAACAGCGCGCCCGAGCTCCTCTCTCTCGAACGGCTTGGCCAGGAACGCCATGCCCGGCTCCAGCACGCCCCACGGGAGGATCTCCTGCATTCCGTACCCGGAGATGAACAGGGTGCGCATCAACGGATCGCGCGCCGTGAGCCGCCCGGAGAGCTCAAGTCCGGTGATCCCGGGCAGCAGCACATCCGTCACCAGCAGGTCGATCGGCCCGAGGCCGTCATCCGCGAGGGCGAGGGCCTCGGCGCCGGACCCGGCGGTGCGCACCGTGTAGCCCAGGCCGCCCAGGACCCGCTTCACGAGGGCGCGCACGACCTCCTCGTCCTCGACGAGGAGAATGCTGCCCTTGCCGGCCAGGGGCGCCGGACCAGTGACTCCCGGACTGGGAGTGGGTGCGTCCAGAACCCTGGGGAGGAAGACCGTCAGCGCGGCGCCGTGGCCCGGAGCGCTGCCAACCTCGATGTGGCCGCCGGATTGCGCGACGATGCCGTCCACCGTTGCGAGGCCCAGCCCCGTTCCCTCGCCGGGCGCCTTGGTCGTGTAGAAGGGCTCGAACATGTGGGAGGTGGCCGCCGGGTCGAACCCGGTGCCGGTGTCGCTGACCATGAGCGTCACGAACGCACCGGCCGGGATGCGGGCGCGTGCGGAGAGGTCCTCACCGGTCACCTCGACGTTTGCGGTCTCGATGGTCACGGTGCCGCCGCCCGGCATCGCATCCCTGGCATTGACGACCAGGTTCAGGATCACCTGCTCCACCTGTGAGGGATCGGCGCGGACACAGCCCAGCTGCGGCGAGAGGCGCGACCGGAGCTCGATGTTCTCCCCGATGAGCCGCCGGAGCATCGGCGTGATGCCCACCACGATCTCGTTGAGGTCGATGACCTTCGGAGCAAGCACCTGGCGACGGCCGAAGGCCAGCAACTGGCGAGTGAGAGCTGCGGCCCGCGCGCCCGCCTTGCCGATCTCGTCCACGTCCTGCCGGCCGGGGTCGCCCGGCGCCATGTCGGACGCGAGCAGGGCCGAGTAGCCGTTGATCGCCGTCAGCAGGTTGTTGAAGTCGTGGGCGATCCCTCCCGCGAGCCGGCCGATCGCCTCCATCTTCTGGGCATCCCGGAGCTGCACCTCCAGCGCCTTGCGCTCTGTGATGTCGACGAGATAGCCCCGGATCGCGACGACGTCCCCGTGCTCGTCGGTGTCCGCGATCACGGTCTGGAGGCAGTCGATGGGGGAGCCGTCCACCCGCTGCAGCGTGACCTCGCGCTCCTCGATCCGCCCGTGCTCCCGCAGCTCGGCCAGGAACGCCTCGCGATCGGAGGCGCTTTCGTGGAGGTGGATCTCCGCCGCCGCCAGCGCATCCTCCACCGACGAGAACCCGAACATGCGCGCAAGGGCGGGGTTGCACGCCAGCGGCCGGTGCTGCAGGGTTGTCACGAGAACGCCGGCGACATCGTCCTCCACGAACCGGCGGTACTGCAGGTCGATGGTCCGGAGAGCCCGTTCCGCGTCCCGCTGGGCGAGGATCTTGTGCACCTCGTTGGCCACAAGCTGGAGGCCCACGACATCGCGGTCCTCGTACGGGTCAACCTTGTTGCCCACACCGAGGATGTACCGGACCCGCCCATCCGCCAGGACGGGGACACCGGCGAACCGGTCGAGCGGGACATGGCCGTCCGGCAGCCCCATCCGGTTGGAGGAGCCCGCGTAGTCGTTCATGACAACCGGACCGCCGGAACGGACACAGTCTGCCCAGACCCCCGTGCTCGAGAGCTCGTGCCTTCTCGTCGCCCCAACCGTGCAGCCGTCCGCCGCATCCGCGCCCCACGTGGTGAGGTCCACAACAGCCTCGTCCGCCGAGACCAGCAGGAACAGCCCGATGGAGCTTCCCGTGAGGGCGATGACCCGTTCCACCGCCAGCTCGCAGAGTTCCTGCTCGGACAGGGTCTGTGCGCGGTGGTAGAGATCGAGCAGGAGGTGGTCCCGGTCGATCTCCTGCCGCAGAAGGCGCTCCGCCCGCCGTTGCTCCGTGGTGTCGATCGCCGCCACGGTCACCCGATCAAGCAGGGCCTCGTGGCCGGGAGCAACCGCCCACGAGATCGTGGCCTGGCGGACCACCCCGGAGCGTGTGGTGACGAGGGCCTCCGTGAGCATCCGCGTCTCGCCGTTCCAGATCGCCACCAGCTCTCGGCGGAGAAGGTCCAGGGTGCCGGGTGAAGCCAGCCATGGCGACGACGCGAGCATCTCCTCGCGGCCGGCCGCACCGAGGAAGGCCAGTGAAGCATCGTTGAGCTCGATGACCCGCACCAGTTCTGCACAGTCCCGCAGGACCTCCGGGTGCGCCAGCAGATAGGCGCTCAAGTCGTTGATGTCGTCCCGCGGCAGCCGGCGGAGGTAGGCCGCGATGGCGGAGAGGTCCTCGTCCCAGATGGGCATGGGTGTGGCGGCGAACAGCTCGCGGGTCTCGGCGGCGGCTGAGATGGCGCGTCCGAAGGGATCGCGCACGCTGGCCGCGAAGACGGCCCGGTAGATGAAGACGTAGGCGATGACCAGGTAGACGTGGCCCAGCAGGTTGAAGATGTCCGTGACGTCCGTGTACAGGGTGAAGCAGAGCTCGCTCAGGATTGAGACGGCCACCGCGCCGGCCAGGCTTGGGGCGTCGTACGGCTCGGCACGTCGCGACCGGCGCAGGAACAACACGCCCGCCACCACGAGGATGGCGATCACGCCGTACTCGGCCCAGATCTTGAGTGGAGTCAACCCCTGGCCCGGGACGAAGGTGTGCGGCAGCTCGGCCTGTCGGAAGAGGCCAATCCAGGCCAGCACCGCCAAGAGGGCCATCGAGCCCGCCATGAGGATGTACCGCATGTGGGGGTGGCCGAATGGGCGCCACGGCCGCACTGCGACGACCAGGATCGTGGCGGCGGCCCAGTAGCGCGCGACCAGCCAGAAGTAGATCGCCTTCTCCGAGCCGGAAGGGCCGAAGAAGTCCGGCATCCCGGTGTACGAGAGCAGGTGGAGCAGGCCGAGGATGGCGACGGCCAGCATGCCGCAGGCAAGGACGATGACGTTGCCCGCGCGTTCCCGGCCGTACGCGTTCCAGGCCACGCCGGACACCAGCGCCGCCACCGCGATGGCGATGGTCTCGAGGATGATGTGGAGCGGCGGGTAGCTGGCCGCGCCCTCGAACGGGTGGTGGAACGGCCAGCGCCAGACGAGGATGAACAGCGCCAGCAGGGTGGCGATCACGAGGAGCACCCGCCGCAGACGGTCGTCAGCGGGCGTGGGCGAACTCCTCCGGAGACGCCGCATCGGCGTCTTTCCCGACCGCGCATCCATCATCCGCGAAACGCCTCCAGCCTCCGGTGGCGCTCGGCACCAGAAGCGCAACCGCCGCTGATCGCATCCTAGTGGGCCGTCGCGGGCGGTCAATGGGGCCGGTCGAGGGGGGGGTGGCCGACAGGCGCCGCGGGGCGCCCGGTGTGACGCGCCCGGTGTGACGCGCCCGGCGCAGGGCGCAGGGCGCCCACTGTGGGCCACGACCGCGCCCTGCCGTCAGGTCGTGAGCACCATCTGGTACGGCCCGATCACGATCGTGTCGCCGCTCCGGAGCCACGCGGGCGCCGCGATCCGCTGCCCGTTGACCCACGTGCCGCTCGCGCCGCCGAGGTCCACGATGGCCCACGCCGGGCCGCTCGCGTAGACCTGGGCGTGCTGGGCGCTGACGCTCGGATCTGCCAGGAGGATCTGGCAGCCCGGGGCGCTGCCGAGCACCTGCGTGGCGGCCAGTTGGAACCGGAGCGCGGCCGGATTGGACGGATGGCCGAACACGAGCTGTGCCGCGGGCGGAACGGGCACGGCAGGCTGCCCCTGCCACGTGCCCTGCACGGGCGCGGCGCCCCACGAGCCCGGCTGCTGCTGCGCCTGCCACGGGCCGGATGCGCCCCACGCGCCCACCGGTTGCGGGCCCTGCCAGGTGCCGGGTGCGGGTCCGGCGCCCCAGGCGCCCGCCGTCATCGCCGGCACCGGCCGACGCCGGCCCGATCGCCGCACCAGGAGCAGCAGGAACAAGAGCACCACGACGCCGACGCCGACGCCCGCCGCAACGAGCATCGGATCAGGTCCCGGCGGCGTGATCGTCTCGATCGCCTTGCCGATCGCATCCACCACCTTGGTGGAGTCCGCTGCGGTCACCATGGTGCCGGAGCTGCCTGCGGCGATCGCCGCGAACGCCGTTCCTGCGGCGGCGCTGACGTCGCCCTCGTTGCCCACGAGGATGGTGTGGATGACCACCGGGTCCGCGTCGAAGGCGGCCTTGGCCACGATGGCCCCGGTGAAGCCTTCCGCGCTCGGGTCGTGGGGCGGCGCGTCGCCCATGAGGATCACCACCTTGTTGACGTTGGCACGCCAGCCGCCGATGGCGCGCGAGTCGATGGCGCGCATCAGCGCCTCGAACACGGCCTCGGGATCGTCGTCGCCGCCACCTACCGACAGGCTGTTGATGTTGCTGACGATGGTGGCCTTGTCCGACGAGAAGCCGAAGTCCTCGAACAGCGCGTAGCCCTCGGTGTCGTTCCAGTCGCGGTAGGCGACGACGGCGACCCGGTACCCGGCGCCCTTGGTGGCGATCTTGTCCACGATGCCCGACGCCGCGGCCTTCACGCTCGCGATGTCGTCCTCCATGCTCGCCGTGACGTCGATGCAGAACACGAGGTCCAGGTTCCCGACGACCTGGCCGAGCGGCTTCTGGACCTTGGCGTAGCCGAGATCCGGGGTCGTCCTGAACGTGCCGATAGCCTCGAGCGTGAGCTGGCATGCCTCGGGCTTGTCCGCCTTCACGTTCCAGCTGATGGACTCGTCGTGCTTGACGGCGCCCGGGATGCCGCGCTCTGCGGCGTCCTTGACCTCGCAGCCGGAACCCGCCAGCCGCACGCGGACGCCGGTGGCGGTCTCGGCGGCGACGTTGTCGATGATCGCGGTGACCTTGAACGTGCCGGACTCGGGGCCGGCCTCAACCTTGATGCCCGGGCGCAGCGCCGAGATGGACGCCCGCCAGATCGTGGCTGCGGACGTGACAGCGTGGTTGAGGGCATCCTTCTCCGCGCCGGTGCGGTTGACGATGTCGGCGCGCGTCTCCCCGGCGGCGGCCCTGGCCAGCGCGTTCACGGATGCCTTCTGCCAGCTGCCGGGGCTGCCGAACGACGGGACTCCGTTGGTCCAGCGGGCGTCATAGCCGGACACGGTGCCGGCGTCGTGCGAGACGGCGCCCTCCCAGACCACGTGGCTGGAGCTCTTCACCGATGCCGGCCAGGTGCCGTTGTAGTACCAGGGGTCAAACCAGTTGAGGTGGGAGTTCCCGCCCGCGCCGGTGGTCACGGGTGTCGAGATCCCCAGATAGCGCCCCACCTCTGTGCCGAAGTTGTCGGCGCCGAACCAGCTCCAGTCCTTGATCTGGCAGCCGTAGCAGAGGTCGATGGGGCCCGTGATGTCGGCCGGGAGCGTGATCTTCGATGCGGATGCGCCGCCCTGCGCCTTGTACGTCGCCTCCACGGTGTCGCGATACGCACCAACGACGTGGAAGGGGACGTACATGTCCGCCATGAAGTGGGCGGCCCAGGCGGCGCCGAGGCCGGCAGCGTCGCCGTTGGCAGCAGCCTGCGCCGTCACCAGCGCCACATACTCGTCTGCCGTCGCCGTGGGCCCGTCGCCCTCCGTCGTCACGGGGTTGTAGTAGTGCCACGAGTAGGGTGATGCGCCCTCGCTGTCCGGCCCGGGACCCACGAGGTAGTCGAACCAGTCGCCGGTGCCAAACCAGTTGACGCCCTCGTGAGCGTCGATCTGGGCCTTGGTGGGGAACAGCGCCGCCGAGAACGCCGGATCGGCTCCCAGCACGGCCCACGCCTGGTCGTCGATGTACTGGTGCGTGGATGAGCCGTAGATGGAGCCCCAGGCCGCCGCCGGAGGAGGCGACGCGGTCACTCCGACGACCACCGCGACTGCCGCTGCCAGAACCGCCGTGCGACGGAGCATGCCGTTGTGGTGCGTGGGAAGCATCGAGGCGTCCTCCGGTGGCCAGGCCTGCGCCCGACGCCACCCAACTGGCGTTCGACTGGCGGCATCGTTCAGGATGCACGTCGACCGGTCCGGCGATCCCTGCGCCGGCAGGGTCAGGCTAGTCACCGCCGGCGGCCGCTGCGCCCGGCATTGGGCCCCATGCGCCACGACCTCTGGCACCTGCTGGGGCAGACCCCATCCGTTCAGCCGGTCAGCGACCCGTCACAGGCCAGGGAGGCAGGGAGGCGCAGCGGGAGCCACGGGCCGCCGGACCCCGTTCGATCAGCCGACATACGCGGCGAGGTGTTGCCCGGTGAGCGTGGAACGTGCCGCGACCAGGGCCGCGGGCGTGCCCTCGAACACGATCCGGCCGCCGTCGTGGCCGGCGCCCGGGCCCAGGTCGATGATCCAGTCCGCGTGGGCCATGACGGCCTGGTGGTGCTCGATGACGATCACGGACTTGCCGCCATCAACGAGCCGGTCGAGGAGCCCCAGGAGCTGCTCGACGTCGGCGAGGTGGAGCCCCGAGGTGGGCTCGTCGAGGATGTAGAGGCCGCCCTGCTCACCCATGCGGGTGGCGAGCTTGAGGCGCTGACGCTCGCCACCGGAGAGCGTGGTCAGCGGCTGGCCCAGGCCCAGGTAGCCCAGCCCGACATCGGAGAGCCGGGCCAGGATCGCGTGTGCCGCCGGGATGCGTGCCTCGCCGCCGCCGAAGAAGCCGAGCGCCTCGCTCACCGGCATGTCCAGCACCTCGGCGATGGTGCGTCCGCCGAACCGGTACTCCAGCACGGCCGCCTCGAAGCGCTTGCCCGCGCAGACCTCGCAGGTCGTGGTGACGGTCTCCATGAAGCCGAGCTCGGTGTAGATCAGGCCGGCGCCGTTGCAGGCCTCGCAGGCGCCCTCGGAGTTGGCGGAGAAGAGCGCGGCCTTGACGCCGTTGGCCTTGGCGAACGCGTTCCGGATCGGATCGAGCAGGCCGGTGCAGGTGGCTGGGTTGCTCCGCCGCGAGCCGCCGATGGAGCCCTGGTCGATGGTCACCACGCCCTCGCGGCCCGCCAGCGAGCCGTGGATCAGCGAGCTCTTGCCTGAGCCCGCCACGCCGGTCACCACGACCAGCACGCCCAGCGGGATGTCCACGTCCACCGCCCGGAGGTTGTGGGCGGTCGCGCCGCGCACCTCGACCACGCCGTTCCGGGTCCGCACGGGCGCCTTGAGCGTGTTGCGGTCGTCGAGATGGCGCCCGGTGATCGTGCCGCTGGCCCGCAGGTCCGCCACGGTGCCCTCGAACACGACCTCGCCGCCGGCGGTCCCGGCGCCGGGACCGAGGTCCACGACGTGGTCGGCGATGGCGATCGTCTCCGGCTCGTGCTCCACCACGAGCACCGTGTTGCCCTTGTCCCGCAGCCGCAGCAGCAGGGTGTTCATGCGCGCGATGTCGTGCGCATGGAGGCCGGTGGTGGGCTCGTCGAAGACGTAGGTGATGTCGGTGAGCGAGGAGCCCAGGTGGCGGATCATCTTGGTGCGCTGGGCCTCGCCGCCCGAGAGGGTGCCCGCCGGCCGGTCGAGCGAGAGGTACCCGAGGCCGATCTCCACGAACGAGTCCAGCGTCGCCGACAGGGCGGCCAGCAGCGGCCCCGCGGACGGCTCGTCGAGATCGCGGACCCACGCGGCGAGGTCGCTGATCTGCATCGAGCAGGCGTCGGCGATGTTGACCCCGCGGATCCTCGAGGACCGGGCGCCCTCGGCGAGGCGCGTGCCGCCGCAGTCCGGGCAGGCCTTGAACGTCGCCACCCGGTCCACGAAGGCGCGGATGTGCGGCTGCAGCCCCTCCACGTCCTTGGCGAGGTACGACTGTGTGATCCGCGGAACCAGCCCCTCGTAGGTCATGTTGATGCCCTCGATCCTCATCCGGGCGGGCTCCCGGTAGAGGAAGTCGTGGCGCTCCTGGGCCGTGAAGTCGCGGATCGGCCGGGTGGGATCGAAGAAGCCCGACGAGGCGTAGAGGCGGTAGTTCCAGCCGCCGGGGGTGTAGCCGGGCGCGGTGATCGCGCCGTCGGCGAGCGACTTGGACTCGTCGAACAGCGCGCTGAGGTCCACGTCGGAGACCGTGCCCCGCCCCTCGCAATGCGGACACATGCCCCCGGTGATCGTGAACGTCCGCCGCTCCTTGACGGTCCTGCCGCCGCGCTCCGTGGTCAGCGAGCCCGCACCACTGGCGGACGGCACGTTGAAGGCGAAGGCCTGGGGCGATCCGATGTGCGGCCGGCCGAGCCTGCTGAACAGGATCCGCAGCATCGCGTTGGCGTCGGTGGCGGTGCCCACGGTGGAGCGCACGTTGGCGCCCATGCGCTGCTGGTCCACGATGATCGCGGTGGTCAGCCCGTCGAGGACGTCCACGTCCGGTCGCGCCAGCGTGGGCATGAAGCCCTGGATGAAGGCGCTGTACGTCTCGTTGATCATCCGCTGCGACTCGGCGGCGATGGTGCCGAAGACAAGCGAGCTCTTGCCCGAGCCGGAGACGCCGGTGAACACGGTCAGCCGTCGCTTCGGGATCTCGACGCTGATGTTCTTGAGGTTGTTCTCGCGCGCGCCGTGGACGCGGATCAGGCCGTGACCGTCGGCGACGTGGGGGGAGACGTGCGGGGCGGCGGGGAGCGCGTCAGGGTTCGCGGCCATCGGGATCGTGCCTCCATCGGCCGGCTCGGACCGGCCTGAGCCGAGGAGTATCCCCGGTTTCGGTCGATCGGGCCTAGCCGCCCGGACTGCCCAGCCAGAAGAGGGCTGCCGATGCCGGCGACGCCGGATACGGAGCCCGAACCTCCACGAGGAGCCCCGGCACGCCCAGGGCGGTCGCCCACGGCGGAGCATCCTTCCATGCCGCCGGGACATCGACCGCCGTCCACGACGCCAGGTCGTCCGAGGCGTAGAGGACGGCCGCCACCTGGTTGAGCAGGTCGTCCGCGTCGCGCTCGAGGCGGTTGCCGGCGAGGAGCACGGCCGGACCGGTGGACGTGATCGAGGTGGCCTCCACGTTCTCCAGCTCGCTGGGGCGCGTGCTCGTCAGCGGACCCGAGGCGGCCGGGATGGCCGTCACAAGGGTGCGCACGAAGTCCGCGTCGCGCCAGGTGAGCAGCAGGCTGCCGGCACGGGCGCCGCCGGCATCGACCAGGACATCACCAAGCACGTCGGCCGCGGCCCACGTCTGCCCGCCGTCCAGGGAGCGCCACGCCTGGCTGGTGTAGCCCGTGCGCACGAGCGCGACGACCGACGGCCCGTCCACGACCAGGCTCGAGGCGCCGTCGCCCCTGGGATCCATCGTCGCGGGCGTCCAGGCGCGGCCATCGGTCGATGTCCAGGCGGCGGCGTCGCTGGGGGAGCCGAACCCGTCCGCGCTGCTCTTGCCCAGCGTGTCGGCCACGTAGCCGGCCGCGACGAGCGTGTCGCCGACGACGACCATGCTGCTCACCGCCGCCGGCCCCAGGCCGCCCTCGGGCACGCGGGCCCAGGCGACGCCGTCCGGCGAGGACCAGACGGCAGTCCCGCCGTTGGGCGGCAGGCCGCCGCAGGCATCGGGCAGGCAGACCCCGAGCGATCCGACGGCGAGGAGGCCGTCGCCGAACGGAATCAGGATCCTGATGGTCGCGCCCGCGAACGTCGTGTCAGGCGGCAGGTGCTCCCAGTGGAGGCCGTCGGCCGAGCGCCAGACCTCGCCCTGCACCAGGTTGTCGAGGGGATTGCCCGAGGGCGACGGGGAGGCGAGCGCGCGCTCGAAGTCCAGCGAGGCGCCCGCCGCGATGAAGCCGCCGCGCCAGGGGATCATCGTGGCCACGATCTCGCTCTCGGACGGCATGAGATCGGCGGACTGCCAGCCGAGCGTCGCGAGGTCGGTGAGGCCGAGTTGCGGGATCGCGTCACCGGCGGCGCTCCCGGGCGGAGTCTCCGAAGCCACGGTTGGCGTGGTGGCCGGGATTGCCCGCGGCGTGGTGGATGGCGTCGCGGACTGGGTGCCCACCGGCGTGACGGATGTGCCTGCCGGGCTGCCGGTGGCCTGCCCCACGCACCCCGCCAGGGTGAGCGCCATCGCCGCGAGCAGCACGGCCGCCCGCCGCTCGTGCACTCCCAGGACCGATCCGGCATCCATCGGGGCCAACCATGGGCCATCGGGCGGGGCGGCGCAACGGCCACCTTCCGCGGGGGCCCTCGGCGCCCCGCCGCCGCGGCGCCTCGCTCCGCCGTGTACGCCCCGCCCCGCCGCCC
>JBAXFC010000033.1:0-14337 GCA_037140135.1 Chloroflexota bacterium | reverse complement strand
GGCCGGGGCCGTCGATCCTTCCGCGAGCGACTAGGCCCCCGCCGGTCGCCGGGCGACTGGACCAGCGGCCGTGGGGGCCGGCTGCTCAGACCTGGCCGGCCACCCGGTCCGGGCGCGGTGAGGGCGGCACCTCGGCGTGGAAGTGCGGCGGCAGCTGGCCTGCGGCGGCAAGCCGGCGGATCACGAACCCGTAGTAGTCGTCAACCTTGGCCGTCACGCGCGGCCAGCTGAACTCCTCGGCGCGGACGAGACCGGCGGCGGACATGCGCGCCGCCATCTCCTTGTCCCGCAGGAGTGTGGAGATCGCCTCGGCCAGGGCGTCGTGGTCCTTGGGCGGCACCAGGAGCGCCTCGCGGCCGCGGCGGACCACGCCCTTGTAGCCGTGGATGTCCGAGGCGACGATCGGGGCGCCGGCGGCCATCGCCTCGAGCAGGACGATCCCGAACGACTCGCGCCCGGTGGCCGGGGTGACGTAGACGTCGGCGGTCCGGAAGAGCTGGTTGCGCTCGTCGTCGGAGACGCGCCCGAGGAAGTGGACGCCCTGGAGGCGGCGGGTGGCGACGTAGCGGCGCGCCTCGCGCTCCTGGGGCCCGCCGCCCACGAGCAGCAGGCGGGTGTCCTCCATGCCGGACTTGCGGACCAGCCGGTACGCCTTGAGCAGGTCCAGCACGCCCTTGCGCGGCTCGAACCGCCCGACGAACAGGATGTTCCGCGTCCCGTCCTGCCAGCGCGTGAGGGGCACCGCGCGCTGGAACCGGATCGGGTCCACGCCGTTGGGGATCACCTTGTAGTCGCCGGGGAAGTAGCGGTCGATGAAGTGGCGCGCGGCTGCGCTGACGGCGATGCGGCCGTGCAGCCGCTCCGCGTACGAGCGCATGGCCATCTTGCCGAACTGGTACGCGGGCGACCAGCCGCCGTACGCGTGGAAGGTGCCGATGTTCACGCTCTGGCTCTCGCCGAGGATGACCAGCGAGAGGAACGGCACGAACGGCTCGTGGAAGTGGAGGACGTCGAAGCGCTCGCGGTCGAGGAGCTCGCGCACCTGCGACACGTAGCGCGGCGAGAGCGTGATCGTCCCGACCGAGCCGTTGGCCGGCATCGAGAAGCCCTTCCCCAGGCGGACGACATCACCCTCGGACGAACGCTGGAGGCCGTGGGACGAGGTCAGGATCCGGACCTCGTGGCCGCGCAGGCGCAGGTTCTCGTACAGGAACCGGACGTGCTGCGTCACCCCGCCCGGCAGCGGGTAGACGTAGGGCGAGACCAGCCCGATCTTCATCGTCCGCGCTCCTCCCACTGGCGTCGGGCAAGATCCCGATCGAAGGCCTCCGGGCGCTGCCTGCCGCCGGGGTAGCCGAGATCGCGCCCGGTGCCGTCGTGCCGCAGCCGTCCGCCGACCGTCGCCTGCCAGCCGCGCGAGTACTTGCGCAGCTGGCGGCCGTAGACGCCCAGCTGGCCGATGGAGCCGTGGAAGCTGCCGTGGTGCATGGTGGTGGCAGCGAGGATCGCCGCCCGCAGGTCGTCCGCCGTGCGGCCCGGGAACGTGGTCCAGCCCGTGCCGATGGCCGCCGCCGTGTGGGCGTCGCTGTTGCCGACCTGCGCGAGCCCGTGCTCCTGCGCGAAGCGCACGACGGCCGCGTGGCGGTACTTGCCGAGCGCGGTGGGGTTGAAGGTCTCGAGGGCATCCGGTCGCACGGCAGGATTGTCCTCCCCCAGCAGGCCGCGCAACACGGATCCCTGCGCGCACATCGGGAACGGGACCAGCGGATGGGCGGGAATGGCGAGGCCACCCTGGTCGTGGATCGCCTCGATCGACCAGCGCAGTGGCTTGAGCGGCGGGACGGCCTTCTCCATGAACAGCGCCACGAGGTGGCCGCCGCGGGTGGAGATCTCCTCGCCGACGATGACCTCGAAGGGGAGCCCGCGGTCCGCGGCCATCGTCCGGGCGGCGACCGCGGCGTCGATCCGCTCGTGGTCCGCGATCGCGATGACGTCGAGGATCCCCTCCGCGGCCACGTGGTCCAGGATCGCGACCGCCGAATCCACGCCGTCCGAGGCCAGGGTGTGGACGTGCAGGTCGGCGCGGCCGAGGCGCTCGATGGGCTCCGCGGTCATGCTGTGGCCTCATCGGCCGACGCGGACGCCGCCGGTCCCGCCGGCGCAGCACCTGACGGCGCGCCCGCGAGGTCCGGCCAGATCGGGTGGAAGGCGCCCCACCACTGCTCCGGCGCATCGGCCAGGATCGTCTCGAACGCCGCCGCGATGTTGGCCGTGAGCGCCGCCATCCGCTCCCGCCGCGTTCCCTCCGCCGGCACCGGCACCTCCATCAGCTTGCCCGAGTAGCGGCCCGTGCCCAGCCGGCGGCAGGAGCCCGCGTACACCGGGGCCCCCACCTCGAGCGCCAGCAGCGCGGGCCCGGGCGACATCGGCATGACATGGCCGAACAGCGGCACCGGGATGCCGTTGCCCATGAGGTCACGGTCGTTGACCAGGCCCACCGACTCCCCGCGCTTGAGCGCGCGCATCAGTGCCCGCCGGGCGTCCTTGAGCGGCACGATGTCCACGCCCACACGGCTGCGCGAGGTGACGAACCAGTTCTGCAGGCCCGCATCGGCGACCGTCTCCATCGGTGCGGTCACCCGGTGGCCGACGAGGTGCGACAGGTAGACGACCGGCAGCTCGATGGCGCCGAAGTGCATCCCGACCAGCACGATCTGGCGGCCGGACATCAGGGCGTCGCGGACCTCGACCGGCGTCTCCACCTCCACCTTGGCCACGGCCTCGGCGAGCGTGTAGCCCCCGGCGCGGGCGACCTCGAGGTAGTAGCGGGTGGCGTGGCGGAAGCAGGCGCGCACCAGCCGCTCGAGCGCCTCGGGATCCGTGGCGGCCCGCTGCACGCGTGCCGACCCGCGGCCCTGCGCCGCCAGTCCCTCGCAGACGCGCCCGAGGTTGCGCCTGGCCTGCGCGGCCTTGGCCGGGGCCAGCCGGTACCAGATCTCGCCGATGGACTCGGCCGCGGCGACCAGTGGCGCCTCCGGCAGCGCGCCCAGGGTGCGGGCGACGGCGAGGATCAGGGAACCGCGAAACGTCCGGGAACCCGTTGCGGCCGGTCCGGCCGGGCCACCCTCGCCGACCGGCTCCGCGGTGCTCACGAGCCTGCGGGATCCACGGGTTCGGGGGTTGGCGCCGGTTGGGCCGCAGCTGCCGCGGCCTGCTTCTCGCGCAGCGCCTTCACGCCGCCGGGACCGGGGTCCGGGGTGCCGGCCAGCATCAGGGCGGCCCGCTCGCCGATCTCCGCGGCCTCGGCCTCGTCGTCCGGCCAGATCGGCTTGAAGTTGTACCACTGCTCGGGCGCCGCCCGGATCGTCCCCTCGAGGAAGTCCGCGATGCGCTGCGTTGCGCGCTGGATGTCGGCGGGCTTGGACGAGGGCACCGCGAAGGCACCCTCGGACTCGAGGCGGAACTTGCCGTTCTTCTGCCGGCGGCACGCGAGCGGCGCGATGATCGCGCCCGTCTTGGCGGCCAGCGTGGCGGGACCGGCGGGGAGCGTGGTCCAGGAGCCGAACAGCAGCACCGGGACGCCGTCGGCGCGGTATCCCCAGTCCACCAGCAGGGCCAGGATCTCGTTGTTGCGCAGGATGGTGAACAGCTCGCGCAGGTTGCGCCAGGGCACGACGTGCACCCCGAACGACTCGCGCTCCTGGCGCAGGATCTCGAAGATCTCCGGGAAGGCGGAGTCGTCGGCGACCACGTTGTTGGGGTAGCCGTTGACCGCGATCGCCGCCGCGATCGCCTCGTTGTTGCCCACGTGGCCGGCCGTGACGATCATCGCCTTCCCTGACGCCCGCCAGGCCGCGATGATCTTGTCCATGCCATCGCCCTCGATGGCGGTCGCCCACTCCTCGCGGGGGCGGGACGGGAGCCGCATCAGCTCCACCATGTACGAGGCGTAGCCCTTGTACGCGCGGAGCGCCATCCGCCGGACGCGCGGATGCTCGGGCGGCAGCCCGAGCACCTTGGCGAAGTTGCTGTTGGAGTAGCGGCGTTTCGCGGGCCACAGCAGGTAGGAGAGCTGCGACCCGCCCGCGATGGCCGCCCGCGAGATCGCGGGCGGCGTGAACCGGAGGAGGGCGGACACCGACCGGTAGCCGATGACCGCCGCCTTCTCGACGATGCGCGGAGGGGTGTTCTCGAGGCGCTTGTGGGGCGCCTCGAGCGACTTCTTGGGTTCGGTCACTTGGTGGCGGGTACCTTCGTGCGGGCTGCCGTCGCGAGCGCCTTGGCGTCCTTCCTGGACTCCTCGGTCCCCACGAGCGTGTCGTTGTCCTCGCCCCGGATGAAGGCTTCGACCCGCTCGCGGGCCACGTCGTCGTGGACCTGGAGCGGCGGGCTCTTCATGAAGTAGGACGAGGGCGCCACAAGGGTACCCTTCAGCCCGCGATCGAGCCCGATCTTCAGGCACCGGACGGCATCGATGATGACGCCCGCGCTGTTGGGGCTGTCCCAGACCTCGAGCTTCAGCTCCGCCTTGAGCGGCACGTCGCCGAACGTCGTGCCCTCCATGACGATGTAGCAGTACTTGCGGTCCTTGAGCCACGGCACGTAGTCCGACGGGCCGACGTGGATGTCATCGGGCGCCAGCTCGTAGTCGAGCATCGAGGTGACCGCGTTGGTCTTGGAGATCTTCTTGGACTCCAGGCGCTCGCGCTCGAGCATGTTCATGAAGTCCGTGTTGCCGCCGAAGTTGAGCTGGTAGGTCCGGTCGAGCCGGACGCCGCGGTCCATGAACAGGCGCGTGAGCACGCGGTGCGTGATCGTGGCGCCAACCTGGCTCTTGATGTCGTCGCCGATGACCGGCAGTCCAGCGGCGGCAAAGCGGCGCTGCCAGTAGGGCTCACGGCCGATGAAGACCGGGATCGCATTGACGACGGCCACGCCGGCCTGGAGCGCCTGCTCGACGTACCACTTGGTGGCCTCCTCGCTGCCCACCGGCAGGTAGGAGACGAGCACGTCCACCTCGCGCTCCCTCAGGATCCCCACGACGTCCGCAGTGGGACCAGGAGCCTTCTCGATGACCTGGGACAGGTACTTGCCCAGGCCGTCGTGGGTCATGCCGCGATCGACCTTGACGCCCATGTGCGGGACGTCCATGAACTTGTAGGTGTTGTTCTGGCCCGAGAAGATCGCCTCGGAGAGGTCCTTGCCGACCTTGTCGCGGTCCACGTCGAAGGCCGCCACGAACTCCACGTCGGAGATGTGGTAGTCGCCCAACTGGACGTGCATCAGGCCCGGGACGAAGTCGGTGGACGTCGCGTTCTCGTAGTAGTAGCGGCCCTGGACGAGGCTGCTGGCACAGTTGCCAACACCCACGATGGCCACGCGAACCTTGCGCCCGGGCTTCGCCGGGGCGCTCTCATGCTGGGTCAAGGTGGTGCTCCCGAGTGGTGGGAGCGGCAGGGCTAGCCCTGTTCGGACGCCTGCCGCAGGGTGACAAGGATCCGCTGCACGGTGGTGATGGCAGCGAGGACGGTGATCAGGGCGAGGGCGACCCCCAGGATCGCGAGGTTCACGCCGGCGAGACAGACGCCGGCGGTGAGGATCACGAGGCGGACCTCGCGTGGTGCGAGGCCCACGTTGGCCATCCCCCTGGCGGGCGCGAAGCCCAGGCTCTCCGAGCGGGCACGGGTGTAGCTGACCATGAACGCCGAGCTCATGGCGGCCGCGGCGAGGATCACGCCGAGGTCGTAGCGGGCGGTCAGGCAGCCCACGGTGAGGCCGACGTAGACGACGCCCTCGCCCCACCGGTCGAAGGTGGAGTCGAGAAAGGCGCCGGCCTTGCTGACCTTGCCGGTGGCACGGGCGACCATGCCGTCGAACATGTCGAAGATGCCGCCGAAGACGACGAGGAAGGCTGCGAGCAGCCACAGCTGCATGCCCGCGGCGACGGCCGCGGTGCACGCGATCAGGAAGCCGATGACGGTGAGCGCGTTGGGGGAGAGGCCGGTCCTGGCAATGGCACGCCCGACGGGTTCCGCCAGGCCGCGGACCCGGGCGCGAAGCTCCGGCGAGACGAAGGAGCCGCTCACGATGCGTCCTCCGCCGAGGCCCGCGCGACAACCTTGAGCCCGAGGGCCTGTGCCTGGCGGGTGGCGAACATCGCGAAAGCCTCCGGCTCGATGGTGTGGATCGTCTCCCGTCCGTTCCGCCGTGCCGAGACCAGCCCGACCTCGCGCAGCTTGGAGAGGTGCCAGGAGACGAGTGGCTGGGAGAGGCCGACACGGTCGATGAGCTCGGTGACCGTGGCCGGACCCCCGGAGAGCACCCGGCAGATCCGGAGCCGGTTCACGTCCGCCAGCACCTTGTGGAAGCGGCGCAGCTCGCGCAGATCGTCGGGCTGGTCAACGGCTGCGGCGATCGTGCTCCGGATCCGGGCGGGTGTCGGGGACATGCGGTGGGCGGACCTTCCCTGGTGCGTCGTTGACCTCTCGCTGTCATATCAACAGCGATTTATATCAACGGGCGTTGATGCTAAGTGGCGGTGGGGCCGATGTCAACCCTGGAGATTCGCGATGCCGAGGCGTTCCCTCCAGAGCTCCGCGAGGACCGCGAGGTCGGCGCGCAGCGCAGCCGTCGTGGTGCCCGGCTCCACCTCGACCGACTCGAGCACCTCGAAGCCCAGGCCGTCGAAGCCGTGCGTGCGGACGTCCTCGGCCAGGCGCAGGTCCGGGAGCGCGCCGCCGGAGCGCGTGGAGATCGCGAGGTCGAACCGGTTGCGGGCCGCCGCCAGGTTCTCCACCGGCGCCACCACGAGCCGGCCCGTCGCCCGGTGGCGGACGAGGATCACGCCGGCGTCGGGCGGTGCGTTGTGCAGGCGGTCCCGGTCGGCGCGGCGTCGTTCGTGGTCGTTCATGTCGCCAATTGTCATCGGTTCCTGCGGGACGCACCTGTCACTCCTGACACGGGTGGTGCACAATCGCGTCCTTGGTGGTTGGGAGGCCCCTTCAGGGACCCCGGCCACGCGCCGGCCCCGGCCAACCCCGGGTCGACGCCCCGTCGCCGCGAGCAGTCGAGAAGCCACGCAGCACATGGACGACGCACCGCTGCCGGGAGGCGGCGCGCAGGCAGGACGGCCGGCGATCAGCGAGGACGCCGGTGGCAGCGCGCTCGCCCGCCTCGAGATCCTCCACGGGATCGACCGCGGCATCATCGCGCATGCGCCATTCGCGCAGATCGCGGCCGCTGCCGCCGCCCGGTTGCGGCCGCTGCTGGGTATCGGCCGCTCGAGCACCGTCCTCTTCGACCGCCTCGCGGGCACGGCCACCATCGTCGCCGTTGACGGGGCGTCGCCGATCGCCTCGTCCGCCATCGGAACCGTCAGGCCGATCGCCGACTTCCTGCCCTCCATCCTCGCGGACCACGCCGTCCCGCACGTGTTCGACGACATGGCGGCGGGTCTCCCCAGTGCCTTCGCCGCGGAGCCGATCGTGGCGGCGGGCTGCCGGGCCTCCGCCTGGGTGCCCATGCTGGTGGACGGCGACCTGGTCGGGGTGATGATCCACGCGGCGGCCGACCGGACCCCGTACACCGCCGCCGCCCTGGCGATGGCGACGGAGGTGGCCACCCAGCTGGCCATCGCCCTGCGATCCGGGCAGGAGCACGAGACGCTGCTCCGCACGACCAGCCACCTCGAGGTGATGCACGAGATCGACCGGGCGATCCTCGATGCCCCGACGCCCGCCGAGGTGGCCTCCCGGGTCGCCACCCGCGTCCGATGGCTGTTCGGGGCCGACCGCCTGGCCATCGCCCGGTTCGATCCCGATCGCGGCGAGGGCGTCCTGCTGGTCGTGGACCGTGGCTACGACGGACCGCCCGAGGAGATCGGGCCGCCTCCTCACGGGCGCCTGTCCGGACCCGACGTGGGCGGCAGGCACGAGGCCGGGGTCGTCGTCGATGACCCGGACTCGGCACCGGGCAGCCCCGACATCGAACGGCTCCGGGCGCAGGGCCTGCGGACGATCGTCCACGTGCCCATGCTCGCGGACTCGACCCTGCTCGGGGAGCTGGAGCTGGCCTGGTTCGACGAGGCGGCAGCCACCGCGGAGCGCATCCACCTCGCGGCCGAGGTGGGAGCCCGGATCGCAGCCTCCTTCAAGCACATGGCCGGACGCGCCGCGGTGGACCGCTCGCGCGCCCAGCTCGAGCTTCTCCACCGCATGGACCGGCACATCCTCGAGGCCACCACCTCCGAGGCGATCGCCGCCGCGGTCGTCGGACCCCTGCTCGAGCTGACCGGCGCGGCGGTCGTCGGCGTCGCCGAGGCAGGCCGCGATCCGCTCGCCGGCGGCAGCATCATCGGCTACGCCGGCCTGGGAGCCGAGACGATCCTCGAGGAGATCCGGTGCCTTCCGGCGGCCCGGGTCCTCACCTCCGCCATGCGCGGGCAACGCGAGATCGCCGTCGTGGCGGACCTGCGGCCGGTGGCCGAGGCGATGGCCGGTGGCCGGGCGACGGTTGCCCTGGGCCATACGAAGGGCATGGTGGTGCCGCTGGTCGTCGGGGACCGGCTGGTGGGCGCCATCAGCCTCGCGGGCTCCTCGCCGGCGATGCTGGAGCCCGAGACACTCACCCTTGCCCGGGCCGTTGGCGACCAGCTGGCGATCGCGCTCGACCACGCGCAGGGCCGCCGCCTGCTGGAACTGCAGAACGCGCGCCTTGCGCTGCTGGCCGAGATCGACGGCGCAATCCTGCGTGCCCAGGATCCGGGCGAGCTGGCCGAGGCCGTCGCCGTCCGGCTGGGCCGGCTGGTCGGCTCCGAGACGACCACGGTCTCGTGGTTCCGCGACGGCCGGCGTCGCGTGCTCGCGGTCTCCGGGGCGGCGCCGGACGTGCGCGAGCGGATGCTCGACCTGCCCATCGGGCCGGTCGGGGCGGCGCCGGACGAGCCGCTGACCGACATCGTGACCCTCCGCGATCTTGCCGCGGCCGTTGACCGCTGGCCGGGCGCCCGTTTCGGGGTGGAGGCGGGCCTGACCGTCGCGGCCGTCGTGCCACTGCTGATCGGCGGCAGGCCGATCGGCGAGATCAGCCTGGCCGGCCGCGACGAGGCCCTGCTCGACGGGCCCAACCTCGACATCGCCCGCGAGGTCGGCAACCAGCTTGCGGTCGCCCTTGGCCAGGCCGATGCCCGCTCGCGCCTGGAGCAGGCGGTCCTGCGCCAGGCGCTGGTGCACCAGATCGACCTCGCGATCCTGGCCTCGGACTCCATCCTGGACCTCGCGACGCGCGCAGCCGGCCCGTTGCTGCAGTTGCTCGGCGGCCGGCGGCTGGACATCTCGGAGTACGACCTGGAGCGGGACGAGGGTCGCGTGCTGGCCTTCGCCCACGACGGCACGGCGACGATCTCCCCGGTCGGGACGCGGTTCAGCCTGCGCGACGTGCTGCCGATGATCCACGAGGACGGCCCGGGGTCCATCCGCTACGGGCCGCTGGAGTCCGTGGTTCCCGACGTGCCCCTCAGGCACAACGCCATCGCCCAGGGCCTGGCGCTGGGGGCCTGGATCCCGTTGCGGGCTGACGGGATGCTGGTCGGAGCAATCGTGGTGGCGGGTACCGCGCAGGAGCTGGTGTCGCTCGAGACGCTCGACGTCGCTCGCGAGGTGGGTGACCAGCTGGCGGTCGCCATCCGGTCGGCACACGATCGCCAGATCCTCGCCGACCGGGAGGCTCGCCTTGCCGCGCTGCTGGCGGCCTCGCCCAACGGCATCCTGACCGTGGATCGGAGCGGGACCATCGCGTACGCGAACCCGGCCGCCCACCGGCTGTTCGGCTACCAGGAGGGCACGCTCGTCGCGGGCAGCATCCTTGCGCTGATCCGGCCCGACATGGGGGAGGGGCGCCCGGACGGCGCTGGGCCATGGCTCCTCACCGCCCCCACCGCCCACCCACTCGACACGGACGCACGCCACCAGGACGGCTCGAGCTTCCCGGTCCACGTGCTGCTGGCCCACGTCGAGTCCGCCGAGGGGCCGTTGGTGATCGTCACCGTGGTGGACCTCTCGGAGCGTGCGGCCTTCGAGCAGCGCCTGCGCCAGGCCGAGCGGCTCGAGGTGCTCGGCAGGTTCGCCGGGATCCTCGCCCACGACGTCCGCAACTACCTCACCGCGGTCACCTGGTCGGCGGACCTGCTGGCCGCCGACATGGACCCCGATGACCCACGGCTCGAGGACGTCGCCCTGATCAAGCGGGCCACCGCGGACGCGGTGGACATGACGCGCAGCGTGCTCGAGTTCTCCCGGCCCGCCTCGGGGGTGCCGGGGCGCATCGACGTGGCGAGCCACCTGCTCGGAGCCCGGACGATGCTCGCCCGCATTCTCGGGGACCACGTCCGGCTGGATCTGGATCTCGACGACGACCTGCCCCCGGCCGGCCTCGACGCCACCGCCCTGACCCAGATCGTCGGCAATCTCGCGACCAATGCGCGCGACGCCATGCCCGTCGGCGGCACCTTCCGGATCACGGGCCTGCTCCATGAACGCGCCGGACCGGGATCCGCACCGGACGACCCGGGCGCGGTAGCCGGGACCTACGTCCGCCTGGTTGTCACCGACACGGGCGTCGGCATGGACGAGGAGACGAGCCGGCGCGCCTTCGAGGCCTTCTACACCACCAAGGGAGCGGGCGGGGACCGGCCCGGGACCGGCCTCGGGCTCTCGAGCGTGTTCCTGATCGTGAGCCGCGCGGGCGGCACGATCCAGGTCGACTCCGAGGTCGGGCGCGGGACGACGTTCACGCTCGATCTGCCGGTCGCGCCGGCCTGAATGCCTGAAGCCTACACTCGCGAGGTGGACAGGCTCGGGCGGCGTGATGCCGTCATTCTGCTGGTGGTGCTCGGGACAGGGGTCTTCCTGGCCGGCCTGGAGCTGATGATCACGGCGGTGGCCCTGCCGGCCATCGTGTCCGACCTGGCGGGCTGGACGCGCCTCCGGGAGGCGTCCTGGATCATCAACGGCTACCTGCTGGTCTACGTGGTGACGATGCCGCTGGCGGGACGTCTCGCGGACCTGCTGGGCAACCGGCGCCTGTTCCTGGCCGCGCTCGCGGTGTTCACGCTGGGCTCGCTGCTGGCGGGGGCCGCCCCAACGCTGGAGCTGCTGATCGCCGCGCGTCTCGTGCAGGCGGTCGGCGGCGGGGCGCTGGTGCCGGTGGCGACGTCCGCGGCCTCGCACCTGTTCGAGGGCCGGACGCGGCCCCGGGCGCTGGGCGTGATCGGCGGCCTCACGTTCCTGGGCATGGCGGCGGGCCCGGTGCTGGGCGCCGCCATCCTCGACGCGGTGCACCCGGACGCCGCGCTCTCGAAGCTGGGCATCGACCCTGGGAGCGCCGTCGCCGGGCTCCTCGCGCCCGCCTGGCGCTGGATCTTCTACGTCAACGTGCCCATCGGACTCGTCGCGCTCGTGCTGGCCTGGGCGGCCTCCTCGGGCTGGGAGACGCCACGGCGAGGCGGGCGCGTGGACGTCAGCGGCGCGCTGCTCTTCTCCGCGTTCCTGGCAGGCGCCCTCGGGGCCCTGACGCTGCTCGGCAGCCACGCCACGGCCGACGGAAGCGGGCTCGACCCGGCGCTGCCCGGCCTCACCCTCGTGGTGGTCGCGGTCGTCGCGGGACCCGTCGCCGTCCTGCGCGGTCTCCGCGTCCGCGATCCGTTCCTCGACCCTCGGCTGTTCCGCTCCGCTGCCTTCTCCTCGGCGGCGCTGGTCTCGCTGCTCACCGGGTACGGTCTTGCCACCGCGATCGTGGGGGCCGCCGTGTTCGTGGACCGGGTGCTGTACGGCGGCCCGGACGAGCAGCGGCTGGCCCTCGGCGCGCTGGCGGGAGCGACGGCGATCGGCGCGCTGGCGTCGGGGTTCGTGGTCCGGGTGCTCTCGCTGCGGATCGTCACGCTCGTGGGGCTGGCCGCCTCGGTGGCGGGGCTGGTGCAGATGGCGGGCTGGACGCCGGCAACCACGATCGGGTCGGCGTCGCTGTCGCTGGCGCTGTTCGGGGCGGGGTTCGGGCTCACCGTGACGCCGCGCTCCACCGCGGCCGTGGAGGCGGTCTCGCGCTCCGCCTACGGCACGGCTTCCTCGACCGTCACCGTCGCGCGGATGGTGGGCATGGCCATCGGCCTCGCGGTCCTCACCGCCTACGGCTCCACGACCATCGACCGCCTCTACGACCAGGTCTACGCGACCCCCGATGCCTATCTCGCGTACATCCCCGGGAACCTGCGGGACCGGCCCCTCAAGGACGGCCAGGTGGTGGAGGCGCTGGAGGGGTGGGCGGCGGGCGAGGCGGCCCGGATCATGGTCGGCATCTTCCTCGTGGCGGGCGTGGTGACCGCCGTCGCGATCCCGCCCGCGCTCCTGCTGGACCGGCGGCGGCGTATGCTCGGCCCGGCCGGTCCCGACGTGGCCGGCGAGACCCTGGAGCCCGATGGACGCACCGACGAAGCAGGTTGACGCCGCGGCCATGACCGATGGCAGCGAGGAGTGGCCGCGAATCCGCGGCGTCTCGTGGTCGCCGTCCGGCTCCCGGCAGCTGGGCTCGCTTGCGGACCTGTCCGCCTCGCTCGCCGATCCCGAGGCGCGCGTCTGGGTGGACGTCACCGCGCCGTCCCACATCGAGGTGGGCTCGGTCACCGAGCTCCTGGCGCTGCATCCGCTGATCGCCGAGGACATCGCGGAGCGCAACGCGCGGGCGAAGATCACCGAGATCGACGGGACGCTCCACATCGTCCTGTTCTGGGTCGTCTACGCGGGCGAGATCGCCGCCTCCGAGATCGACATCGTGCTGAACCACCGGTCGCTGCTCACGGTCCATGAGCCCGGCTGGGACCCGTTGGCGATGCAGCAATTGCGCAAGGACCCCGCCCAGGTGCTCTCGCGCGGCGTGGACTTCATGCTCTACGTGATCACGGACGGCATCGTGGACGGCTACTTCCCGGTCCTCGATGCGATCGAGGACGAGATCGACGGCCTCCAGGACGACGTGATCCGCAAGCCCACGACCTGGACGCTGGAGCGGCTGTTCGCCCTCAAGCGTGAGCTGATCGGGCTGCGGCGGGCGGTCTCCCCGTCGCGCGAGATCTTCAACCAGCTCACCAACCGGGACCGCTCGCTCGTCAGCGCCGAGCACGTCATCTACTTCCGCGACGTGTACGACCACCTGATCCGCGTCACCGACGAGCTGGACAACGACCGCGAGATGGTCGCGGGCACGCTCGAGGTCTACCTGTCCACGATCAACAACAACCTCTCGGTGATCATGAAGCGGCTCACCGGGGTGACCGTCGTGATCGCGGGCATCGGTGCGGTTGCCGGCATCTTCGGGATGAGCGAGGCCGCCGTGGCGCTGGCGGGCGGCGAGGGTTCCGGGTTCTGGCTGGTCACCTCGGTCGTGGTGGCCGGGGCCGCCTTCACGGCTTGGGTGCTGCGCCGGAACGACTGGATCTAGGGAGTCAGCCGGGGCAGGGCCGGGGCAAGTTCGCGGCAAGCACCATCGCCCGGCTGCCGGGGGCCGAATGGCGGATGCGGTCAACGCCGGGCGCCGGGAGACTGGGAGGGTCGCGTCCCACCTGTGCAGCCGGAGGCCCTGATGCGACCCGCCCGTGACCTGACGATCCTGGCCGCCCTCCTGGTCACCCTCTCAGCCTGTGGCGGCAGCGGCGCAACGCCCGTGCCGACGCAGTCCGCCGCGGCCACCCTGGCACCCGAGGGGACCGACGACGCGGCTGCGACCACGCCCGCAGACGAGCCCACCGAGGCTGCTGCCGGCGGCACCTTCGACGCGTGCACGCTGCTCACCATCGATGAGGTCAAGCAGATCACGGGCGCGGTGACCACCGCCGGTCCCGAGGGGACCGACCTGGCCGACTGGGTCGCCGGCTCGTGCTGGTGGAGCAGCTCGGACATGAAGGTCCGCTTCAGCCTCGACTACGGCGACAAGGCCAGCATCGCCAAGTCGAGCTCACCCTCCGTCCAGGATCAGTTCGACGTCACCAAGGCCGTCTACGTGGCGATGGCCAACGCCACGGACCTTGCGGGCGTGGGCGACAAGGCCATCGCGTGGGACGGCGGGGCGTACGCGATCAAGGGCGACAAGGCCATCCTCCTGACGGCGATCTTCAACACCAGGGATGAGGCGATCACGATCCTCAAGGCGGCGATCGCGAAGATCTAGCCGCGCCGGTCCGGCGATCCGGGCGGGGTTCCTGCCCTCCCAGCCGGAGCGCCGATCAGCAGCCGCTCAGCCGCAGACGACCGGCTTGGGCTTGCGGTGCGCGTCCGCGGGGTCGGCGGCGCC
>JBAXFC010000032.1:0-14358 GCA_037140135.1 Chloroflexota bacterium | reverse complement strand
ACATCATGCTGGTCAGCGTCCGGGAGCGGACCCGCGAGATCGGCATCCGCAAGGCCATCGGCGCCCGCAACCGGGACATCCTGCTCCAGTTCCTCGTCGAGGCCCTGGTGCTGAGCCTGGCCGGCGGCGCGATCGGGATCGCGTTCGGGGTGGCCGCGTCCGCGGGGATCGGCGCGCTGGCGGGCTGGGGGCTCAACCTGAGCCTGCAGACGATCGTGCTCGCAGTGGTGTTCTCGCTGGCCGTGGGCGTGATCTTCGGGGTCTGGCCCGCTCGCCAGGCGGCGAAGCTGGACCCGATCGAGGCGCTGCGGTACCAGTAGCATGCTGCCACCTATGGGTGGCAGTATGGGTGGCATGGAGAAGACGACCGTCTACCTCACGTCCATGCAGAAGGAGGCGCTGGCGCGGACCGCCGCTGCCGAGGGGCGGAGCGAAGCGCTCCTCATCCGGGCCGGCATCGACGTGGTGACAGCGGGCCATCGCGCGGCGGAGGCCGCTGCACACCTCGCGCCGAGCGCTTCCGCGCTTGCACCGTCAACCGCGGCGCGACCGCGCTGGATCGGACGGGAGGAGTTTGTCCGCAGCATCCTCTCGCGCCAGGCCGACCCCGGCCTGCGTTCCGAACTACGGGTGCTCGCGCCAGACTCCACGGACGAGGTGCCGCTCGCGTGAGCGACGGCCTCGCCGATACCAGCATCTTCATCGCGAGCGAGACCGGGCGCGGGCTCGACGTGACCCTGCTGCCGGATCGTCTGGCCGTATCGGTCATAACGATCGGCGAGCTGCGGACCGGGGTGCTGGCCGCCCGGGATCTCGCCGCCCGGGATCGTCGGCTTGGGACCCTGGCGGCCGCGCTGGCCTTGGCGCCGGTTCCCGTGGACGACGACGTCGCCGCGGCCTGGGCCCGCCTCCGCGTGCTGCTGCGCGACCTCGGCCTGCGCATGGGGGTCAACGACTCCTGGATCGCGGCCACGGCGCTCGCGCTCGGGGTGCCCGTCGTGACCCAGGACCAGGACTACGTGCGCGTGCCCGGGCTGGAGGTCATCCGGCTCTAGCTGCTTGCGGAGGTCGCCTACCCCGCCGTCGCCATCGTCCCCTTGGGACCCGCGATCTTCATCGAGATCATCTCGCCCAGGCCGATGGCCACGACGCCGGCCGCAAGGTGCGCGACCTGGATCAGGACATGCGGCACGAACGTCATCGATGCCTGCGTCATGCCGAAGACCGGCAGCAGGAAGGCCCAGACGACCGCGACGATCGGCAGCACCGGCACGCCGGCGCGGAAGCCCGCGAACGCGAGGACGAGCAGGCTGATCGCGACGACGATCCCCGCCAGCATGTGCACCGGGCGGATGGCGGTCGGGTCCGGGCTCACCCAGATGAAGACGCCCAGCACGAGCGTGACGATCCCGGCGATGCGGACAGCCCAGCCGCCGGTCTTGATTGCAGTCATTGTTGCCTCCATTTGTGTGTGCCAATCATTGGTTCGGCTGCCAAGTCGCAGCAGATGGCCGCGCGAGCGCCCTTCAGTCGCCGACCCCGCCCAGCGCCAGCGGCACAGGCTGGGCACGTTCGACGCGGTCCAGGATCTCCGTCAGGCTCTGGCGGACCTGCGCGTACTGGTCGGGCGATCCCGCGATGCACGAGCCGACAAGGGTCGGAACATCGCGTGCCTCCGCCCGCAGCGCGCGGCCCGCGTCCGTGAGCCCCACGGCGACCGACCGCTCATCATCGGTTGATCGTGTCCTCGTGACGAGGCCGCCCGCTTCGAGCCGCTTGAGGAGCGGCGAGAGGGTTCCGCTGTCAAGCCGCAGCCGCTCCCCGAGGTGCCCCACCGTCACCGGCTCCTCCTCCCAGAGGGCGAGCATGGCGAGGTACTGCGGGTAGGTCAGCCCGAGCGTGCCGAGGATCGGGCGGTACCGGTCGTTGAGAGCTCGATGGAGGCGCGCGGCCAGGAAGCAGAGCTGGTTGTCCAGCAGGAGCGTCGCGTCGCGAAGCGCCTGCGCATCGGCCCCGGGCTGCCCTGCACCCGGGGCGGTCACCGGACGGCAGCCGGGAGGAGCGCCTCGATGTCCGCGCGGATCGCCTCGGGCCTGGTCGCCGGGCCGTAGCGCTTGACCGTCTGCCCATCGGGCGACACGAGGAACTTGGTGAAGTTCCACTTGATCCCGGTGCCCAGGCGGCGGCCGGCCTGCGCCTTGAGGAACGCGAAGACCGGGTGGGTCGCCTTGCCGTTGACGTCCACCTTGGTCGAGAGCGGGAACGTCACGCCGTAGTTGATCCGGCAGAACTCCTCGATGGCGGCGTCGTCGCCCGGCTCCTGGTTGGCGAACTGGTCGCACGGAAAGCCGATCACGACAAGACCCTCGTCGCCGTACTGCTCGTGGAGCGCCTGGAGCCCCTCGTACTGCGGGGTGAAGCCGCACTTGGACGCGGTGTTGACGATCAGGAGAGGGCGCCCCTCGAACGTGGCCAGGGGGACATCCTGGCCGTTGTTCGCGGTGAAGGAGAGACTGAAGACGGACGGTTCGGTTGTCATGGGTTGATTGTACACAACTTAGTTGTGCACGTCATATATGATGGGTGCGGCCGACGGCAGCGTCCTGACCGATCGCGGATGAGCGGCTGTTACGGTGGCGGCACATGGCAAGCCCCCTGCTCGAGACCAAGCTCTACCTCCCGCGGCGGCGGCGCGGTCTCGTCGCCCGGCCGAGGCTGACCGCGCGGCTCGCCATCGGCGCCGAGTCGAAGCTGACGCTGATCTCCGCGCCGGCGGGCTTCGGCAAGACGACGGCGCTCGCCGACTGGCTCGGCACAGGCGAAGCCGTCGTCACCGGAGGCGATGGGCCCCGGGCGGCCTGGCTCTCCCTGGATCCGGGGGACGGAGAGACGACCACGTTCTGGGTGTACGTGATCGCGGCCCTGCAGACGGTGGCGCCCGGGGCGGGTGCGGACGCGCTCAAGCTCCTGTCGGCGCCGCAGCCACCGGCCGTCGAGACCGTCATCGCCGCCCTGCTCAACGGGCTCGGCCAGGCACCGGGCGACATCGTGCTCGTCCTCAACGACTACCACCTCGCCGACGGCCCGGGCATCGCGGACGGGATGACCTTCCTCCTCGAGCACCTGCCGCCGAACCTGCACCTCGTCATCGCCACCCGGGCCGACCCGGCGCTGCCCCTGGCCCGCCTCCGGGCCCGCGGCGAGCTCGTCGAGATCCGGGCCGCGGACCTGCGCTTCACGCCCGACGAGGCCGTCGCGTACCTCAACGAGACGATGGATCTCGACCTGGCCGCCGCCGATGTCACGGCGCTCGAGACGCGGACCGAGGGCTGGATCGCCGCTCTCCAGCTCGCCGCGCTCTCGCTCCAGGGGCGCGACGACGTGGCCGGGTTCATCGCCGGGTTCGCCGGGGACGACCGGTACATCGTGGACTACCTCGCCGAGGAGGTCCTGCACCGCCAGCCCGAACCCGTCCGCAGCTTCCTGCTCGAGACGTCGATCCTCGGCAACCTGAGCGGGCCGCTCTGCGACGCGGTGACCGGCCGGGACGGCGGCAGGGAGATGCTCGAGACGCTCGAGCGGAAGAACCTGTTCCTGGTCCCGCTCGACGACCGGCGCCGCTGGTACCGGTATCACCACCTCTTCGCCGACGTGCTGCGCGCGCGCCTGGCCGATGAGCAGGCGGGGCGGCTGCCCGAGCTGCACCGGCGCGCCAGCGCCTGGTACGAGGCGAACCAGGATCGCTACGAGGCCATCCACCACGCGATGGCCGGCGGCGACCTCGAGCGGGCGGCGGACCTCGTGGAGCTCGCGATCCCGGCGACGGTGCAGGCCCGCGGGGAGGCCACGCTGCGACGCTGGCTCGAGGCACTCCCCGACGACCTGCTGCGGATCCGGCCGGTGCTGAGCAACGCGTACGCGGGATCGATCCTCGTGCGCGGCGAGGTCACGGGTGCAGGGGAATGGCTGGACGACGCCGAGCGAGGCGTCGAGGGCTCGATGGTCCACGTCGACGGGGCGGCCTTCCGCCAGCTGCCGGGATCGATCGCGGTGCACCGCGCGGGTCTGTCGCTGCTCCAGGGCGACGTGCCCGCGGCCGCGACCCATGCCCGGCGGGCGCTCGAGCTCATCGACGAGGACGATCACCGCTCGCGTGGTGGCGCAGCCGGGCTGCTGGCGCTGGCCTCCTGGACGGCCGGCGATCTCGAAGCCGCCGCGGCCTGGTACGCGGCCGCCATGACGGACCTCGAGCGGGCCGGCCATCTCTCGGACGTCATCGGGTGCGGGCTCGCCCTCGCGGACATCCGGCTCGCCCAGGGCCGCCCGACAGAGGCGCTGCGGATCCTCGAGCGCGGGCTCGCGATGGCCACGGGACAGGGCCACGGGCACGTGCTGCGGGGCGCCGCGGACATGCACGTCGGCATCAGCACGATCCTGCGCGAGCGCGACGACCTCGACGGCGCCCGGCGGCACCTGCAGCTGGCGTCCGGCCTGGGCGAGGAGAACGGCCTGCCGCAGAACCGGTACCGGTCCCGCGTGGCGCAGGCTGCGATCCGCCAGGCCGAAGGCGATCTCGATGGAGCCGTCGGGCTGCTGACCGAGGCCGAGGCCGCCTATGTCGGTGACTTCTCGCCGGATGTGCGTCCTGTCGCCGCCCTGAAAGCCCGTGCTCTCGTGGCGCAGGGAGCCCTGGACAAGGCCGGCGCATGGGCACGCGACCTCGGTATCACCGCCGACGACGAGCCGGTCTACCTGCGCGAGTTCGAGCACATCACGCTCGCACGGCTGCTGCTCGCCCGCGCGGGCAGGGACGGCGGATCAAGGCGCCCGGCGCTCGACCTCCTCGAGCGCCTCCTCCTCCCCGCGCGGGACGGTGGCCGGACGGCAGCCGTGATCGAGATCCTGGTCGTGGCAGCGCTCGGCCTGCGGACCGTCGGTGACGCATCGGCGGCGCTGGCCCGGCTCGATGAAGCGCTCGCGCTGGCCGAGCCGGAGGGATACGTCCGCATCCTCGTGGACGAGGGGGCGCCAATGGCGGCCCTCCTCGAGGCGGCGGCCAAGCGGCCGGGCGCATCGGCGGCCCACGCGCGCCGGCTGGTGGCCGGGCTCAGGCGCGGCGGGGACGACGGCCGGACGCAGGCGACACGGCAACCGCTGATCGAGCCGCTCAGCGAACGGGAGCTCGACGTGCTCCGGCTCCTCGCAGGCGACATGAGCGGCCCCGACATCGCTCGTGAGCTTGTGGTGTCGCTCAACACCGTGCGCAGCCACACCAAGAGCATCTACGCGAAGCTCGGCGTGAGCAGCCGCCGCGAGGCCGTCCGCCGCGCCGCGGAGCTCGACCTGCTGTCGAGGGCGCGGCGCAGCCACTAGGACGTCTTGGCCGGTCGCCCCCGAACCGACCGTCCCGGCCGCCGCGCGAAGTTCACCCGCACGATCCCCACATGTGGTGATGCCCGCTCACCACGTCGGCTTCCACCTTGTGCCTGCACGAGAACACGCACAAGGAGCGGCATGAGCGAAGCGAAGGCAACCACCGGCGACCGCCACGAGCCCGGGCGGTACGAGATCCGCGTCGGGGGCCACCTCGACGGCCGGTGGGCCGCCTGGTTCGACGGGCTCGAGCTCCGTCGCGCGGACGACGGCACCACCACCATCCACGGCCAGATCGCCGACCAGGCCGCACTCCACGGTCTGCTGCAACGGGTCCGGGACACCGGCCTGCCCCTCGTCTCGGTCACCCGCGTCGAACCCGACGCAGCCTGAAAGGAATCACCCGATGACCTTCTCCCGCAAGTCCGCGCTCGCCGTGGGCATCCTGTTCATCCTCACGTTCATCACCTCGATCGGCGCCGTCTTCGTCTACGGGCCCGTCCTCACCGATCCCTCGTACGTCACCAGCGCCGGCGTCGATGGCCGCGTCTTCTTCGGGGCGTTCCTCGAGCTGCTGCTGATCATCACCAACATCGCCTGCGCCACCGTCCTGTTCCCCATCCTCAAGCGCCAGAACGAGGCGCTCGCGCTCAGCTACGTCGGGGCCCGAATCGTCGAGTGCACCTTCATCCTGGTCGGCCTGCTCAGCCTCCTGACGATGGTCAGCCTGCGCCAGATGGGCACCGACGCCGACACCGCCACGCTCGCCACGCTCGGCCGGACGTTCCTGGCGCTGCACAACTGGACCTTCCTGCTCGGCCCGGGCTTCTCGGACGGCATCGGCACCGGCCTGATCCTCGGCTACCTGATGTGGACGTCCGGTCTCGTCGGGCGGCGCATGGCGCTCGTCGGCGTGGTCGGCGGGGCGATGCTCACGGCCTCCGGGGCCGCGGTGCTGCTCGGCTTCATCCCGCAGTTCGGCGCGGTGCAGGGCATCGCGACCATCCCCGAGTTCATCTGGGAGGCGTTCCTGGGCCTGTTCCTCCTGTTCAAGGACTTCAAGCCCTCCCCGGTCCTCTCGTCCGAGAGCCGCCTGCGGGGGATCGAGCCGGCCTTCGCCGCCTGAGCGTCGAGATCGTCCCAGCGACTTGAGCAAGAGGGTCGGCCTTCGGGCCGGCCCTCTTCGTTTGCGTCAGGGGCGCGTCGTCGTCCCGTCCGGCACGAGCTCCGCGTCCGCGAACGCCTCCAGCCCGGCCGCGAGCCGGTTGATCGCCTCGACCAGCGTCTCCGAGTCCGGCACCGCGGCCGCGACCACCGCCTCGACGTCCCGCCGCATGCCCTCCGGGCAGCGCAGGCGGTGGCTCTCCACGTGCTCCAGCAGCCGCTTCTCGCCCGGGTGCAGCGCGCGGTTGGCCGCGAGGATCACGTCGAAATAGGCGCCCAGGAGCGCCGCGACCCGGTGGTTGACGCTGACCTCGTCGTGGCGCGCGATGGCCTTCTCCACCTGGTGCAGGTAGCTCGACTGCGTGCGACGGAGGACGTCGGTGTTGCCGCGGACGATGCGGTGGCGGAGCTCGTCGGGATACGGGACGGCCGCCGCGGCCTGCAGGGCGCCGAGCGCTCCCGACGGGTCGTGGAGGATGCGCATCGAGCGGGCCGTGAACCAGAGCGCCGTCGAATACTCGGCCGCCGCCTCGTGACGCACGGTGACGGCCGCCACTCGGTCCGCCAGCCAGCCGGGATCCCAGTACATGACGTCGATCTCGCGGCCGCTCGGGCCGTCGTGGAACTCGTCGCCACCGGGGCCGGCCAGCACGCGGGTCAGATCGAGGGCCGGCGGGTCGAAGCGCCCGATGACCGCGAGCCGTTCGGCATCGCCGATGACCGCGTTCACGAAGACATAGAGGTCGACGTCCGAGAGCGGATCCGGCCGGGCGACCAGCGACCCGCCAAGCCCGATCGCGACGACCTCGGGCAGGGGTGCGTACGCCTCGACCAGGCGCGCGACCACCTGCTCGGTCACGTCTTCCGCTCGCTTCCCAGTCAGCCGACGTTGCGGGCGTTGACGGCCAGGCTGTGGACGGGCACGTCCGTCTGGTCGATGCCGAAGCTGATGATGCGTTCGGGGTGGATGCGGATGAACGGGCGCCCGTCGGCTTCGGTGAGCGCCTCGGCGTGGCCGCGGATCTCGAGGCAGCGGGGGCGCCACGGCTGGACCGTCGCCAGATCGTCCACGACGAAGGCGACCCGACCGTTGTCCGCGACGTTCTTGTACTTGCGGCTGGCGTCCATGCGGAAGCCGTAGACCACGATGGTGTCGGTGACGCCGTCGTGGCGGAATGACACCGGACTGACCTGCAGCGTCCCGTCCGGCTGGGCGGTGGCGATCCGGCCAAGCGGCTGGCCCGCGAGATAGTCGAGCTCGGTGGGCGTGAACTTCATCGGGTTCCTCGGGATTCGGGTGGGACGCTGTCAAGCAGGCGTGTGAGCAGGGGGCCGAGCTGCGCGCGCTCGGCATCGGTCAGGCGGAGCATGACCATGGCCTGCTGCGCGACGGCCCCGGCGATCCGGTCCCGCAACTCGGTGCCGGCGGACGTGAGGGCGAGGAGCTTGATGCGGCGGTCCTCGCCCGGGACCCGCATCACGAGGCCGCGCTCCTCGAGCTTGTCCGCGATGCCGGTGATGTACGACTGGTCGCAGACGAGCCTGCCCGCGAGCTCCCGCATGGGCGCCGGGGCGTCGAGCAGGAGGATCGCCCGGGCCACACCCACCGGAATGTTGAACGGGGCGACGGCGGCCGCGAAGTCGGCCTTGGCCTCCTCGCCGACGTGCACCAGCATGCGCGTCAGGCGATGCGCCTCGTCGAAGAGGGCGTCGTGATCGGTCATGCGGTGATGGTACTTGAGCAGATCCATAGTTGACAAGTCAATGGTAGTCGGCCTACCGTCGCCATTGCTTGATCAACTCAACAATTGGAGCCGTCAAATGACCAGCGCATCGCCCGTCGCCTCCTCCGCCACCGGGACCAGCCTCGTCCGCCTGCCGCGGGTCGCCGCTGCCGCCGGCGTCGCCCTCGTGCTCAACCTCGCAGCGTTCGTCGCCGGCTCCACTGCCGGCGCAACCTGGGACGCCGGCCTGCCCGTGGCCATCAACCCGGTCATGGTCTCGATGGCCAGCCTCGTGCCCGTCGCCCTCGCCGGCGCGGCCACCTGGTATGTCGCGGCCCGCCGGACCGGGTTCCAGCGCGCGGCCGCCTGGGTCGGCCTCGTCTTCGGCGTGATCACTGCTCCGGCGCCCTTCGTCATGTCGGGCGATCTCCCCACGGCAGCCGGGCTCGCGTCGATGCACGTCATCACGGCCATCGCCTGGTTCTTCGCGGTGAGGCCTGCGGCTGACGCGCGCCGCGCCTGACCCACGTGTGACAGGTGGCAGAAGCGGGCCCACGCCGAAGGGGCACCGGGCGTTGACCCTCGATCTGGCCGCCGGGCCCAGAGGTCCGGCGCCGGTCCAGAGGTCCGGCGCCGGTCCGCCGGCGCGACCGGGCCGCGCCCGAGCCCGAGTCGCGCCCTGCGCCCCGGCGCACAACGAGCCGCGCTAGCCGAGCGGCTCCACCACGTCGCCGACGGCCACCCAGCCGGGCTCCTCCACCTCGGCGTACATGCCGAAGGGGACGCCTCCGCGGTTGGGCATCAGGGGACGAACCTCGGCGATCCGCTTGAGCGTGTCGAGGTCCTTCACGCCCGTCGCCGGATCGTGCGTGGTGACGACGCAGCGCGGGACCTGGCCCAGGACCCGGATCACCGCCCCGCCCACGCGGACCCGCCGCCCGGTCCAGCCGTCCTCCTCGAACGGCTCGCAGCCGCCCAGCTCCAGGTTCATCCGGAAGCGGCGCGCATCCAGGTCCGGGCGATCCGAGCGGGATCCGAGCTCGCGGACCGACGCCTCCGAGACCAGCGACAGCCGGTGGACGTCCGGACCGTCGCCGTCCGCGTCCGCGCGGACCAGCCGCAGGGGCTGTCCCACGAACGAGCCGATGGCCGCCCCGAGCGGTCCCTCGACGAAACGGCCCGGCACCGGGCGGCCCCACAGGTCGGTGCTGTGCTCCTCACCGAGCCGGTCCACGGGTGCGGTGATCGAGGCGCCGTCCGGGAAGCGGATCGTGAGCGACCCGGCCTCGGGGTCGAGGGCGGCATCGAGGCGGACCAGGGGGCCGTGCCTGCCACCGCTGAACAGCCCGCCGGAGGCGTCCACGAGAAAGAACCGCCTGTTCCAGGTGATGCCGAGCGGCCCGAGATGGACACCCTCGGGGTGCTGCAGGGCCGCTCCCTTGAGCGGGGTGGTGTGGATGCGCGCGAGGTTCCGCATGGCAGCCCGCACGATACGCCGGTCAAGCCCGGATCTGTGCGTGCAGGCGCGATGGGTGCCTCCTCTTCCTCGTCGGCTATTTCACCGCCGCGAAGTGCGCCGCCCGGTCTGCCGCGTTCTGGCGCAGGTCGAAGAAGAAGAACGGGATGTCGTACGAGTGGAAGACGCCCTGCGGGAACTGGCCCGGCCCGCCCGGCGAGTACATCCCAACCGGCACGGTGCTGACGATCACGACGCCCTTGGCCGTGTCCACCCGCGCATCGGCGAGGCCGAAGACCGGGCTGATGTCGCCGTTCGCGTCGGTTGCCGGGCCCCCGTCGGCGTTGGACACGATCGAGCCCAGGTTCTGGCCGGCGGTCGCAAGCGTCTCGCTGGTGGTCCAGGTGATCGGGTTGATCACGAGGCCGCCGGGCAGCAGCACGGGATTGGGTCCGCCGATGGTCGGCGCCTCGGAGTTCCAGGAGACGATGACGCCGGTGTCGGTGGGGCCCGTCGCGAAGGCAAGGGTCGGGTTGGCGGCCAGGTACGCCGGGGTGATGGAGTAGCCCACCGTGTAGGCGGCGATCATCCGCCGGTACACGTCCGGGTGCGCGGGCATGTACGAGGCCAGCAGGTTCGCGATCACGTTGGAGCCCAGCGAGTGCCCCGCCAGGAAGAAGGGCCGGCCGCCGTTGTCATGGTTGATGTAGTAGTCGAAGGCGGCGATCCCATCCTCGGTGGGCGCGCCGGCCACGATCGCCACCTGCTCGGCCGCGGGGAGCGCTGCCCGGGCGGAGGCATCGGCCTGCCGGTAGTAGGGCGCGTAGATGTTGGCGACGGTCTCGAAGGCGCTCGCCTCACGCGAGAAGGCGGTCTTCGAGCCCGCAACCGTGCCCGGGTCGTCGAAGGCGCCGATGATCGAGGCGGAGGCCGATGCCCGCCGGTACTCCGTCGGCGCGAGGTAGAACAGATCGACCGGCTTGTCGATCGAGGCCGGAACGGCCAGCCAGCTCGAGGCCTGCGTGTAGTCCGGGGGCGGCGGCTCCGGCGCGGTGGAGGCGGGCGCCGTCGCAACGGCGCTCGGCGCGGGGGACGCGGCTGGGGTCCCGGCGCCACAGGCTGCAAGCACGACGGCGGCGATCAGCGCGGCGACCGCTCGCGCGGGGACCGCTCGCGCGGCGACCGCTCGCGCGGGGACCGCTCGCGCGGGGACCGCTCGCGCGGGGACCGCTCGCGGCACGCCGCGAACACGGTGATCCATGGGGTGGCTGCTCCTCGCAAGGTCGGACCGCATCGGACCCACGAGCACCCGGACGCGATGGCCGGAGCGATTGCGGGTGGCACCGGATCCGACGCCAGTGGAAGCATCGGGCCGGGGGCCCCCGGCGGACAACCCCCGGTCAGGGGGTGCCTGCCGGTCAGAGCCGGCTCACCCCGGGCTCGACGGAGCCGGGAAGCCGGTCCGCGGTCCGCGCGAGCCGGCCTCCACAGGCCTCGACGAGCCCGCGCGCCACCAGCCGACGCCTCCGCGACCGGCATGGGCGGGTCTGCCACCGGCACGCCCAGGGCGCCGATGCCGGCAAGCGCCGCGCTCCCCTCGTCCGTGACCTGCTCCCCGACCACGATGCAGATGACGCCCGCCGCGCGGGCCCGTCGCGCCACGCCGAACGCGGTCTTGCCCAAGGCGGTCTGAGCGTCCACCCGACCCTCGCCCGTGATCACGAGGTCCGCGCCGTCAAGGAGCGCCTCGAGCCCGGCAGCTCCGGCGATGAGATCGACGCCCGGCTCCAGCTGCAGACCGCCGAACCGGCCCGCCAGGGACAACAGCGCGAACCCGAGGCCGCCCGCGGCGCCTGCTCCAGGCGTGTCCCGCTCTCGCCGCCCGGTCGCCGCCTCCAGCACACGCGCGAAGCGGGCGAGCCGCGCGTCGAGCACAGCCACATCCTCCGGCGAGGCTCTCTTCTGGGGCCCGTGGACGGCCGCCGCGCCCTGCGGCCCCGCCCGCCCAGGTCGATCGAGGCCGGCCCGTCCTCGTCCGCGTTCCGGACGACGTCGCCGAGGGCGGCCAGGAACCCCGCCCGCCGTCGGTTGTGGCGCTGCCGCCGATGCCGATGACGATCTCCCGCGGCCCGGCGTCGAGAAGCGCACGCAGAAGGTCACCCGTCCCGTGGGTCGATGCCCGAACCGGGTTCCGCTCCGCGACCGCAACCCTGGACAACCCCGAGGCTGCCGCCTGTCAGATCGGCTGGTCGCGGCCCCAGTCGCGGTCGGAACGCTCGCGGACCACGTCCACGAGGTCGCCGGGGCGGCGCGAGCCGTCAACGGTGGCGGCGGGGCGGGATCCGGGCTTGGCCTTGCGCTTCCGGTCCCCGGTGAGCGCGCGCAGGCGCTCCTCGCTGGTCAGGGCCGGCTGGGCCGGGGTGGCGGCGTCACTGGTTGTATCGGTCATCGAAGCGTCGCTCCAGGCTCGGTTGGTGACGCGGCCGTCGGGGAGCACGTCGGGATGGATGCCCACATTGTCCGCCCTGCGTCGAATCGGGGGAGGCGGGCCACGCCAGACGGGCCGGCCGCCACTTCACGGCCGCCCGCCGGCCCTGACGCTGTAGCGTGGACGCGTGCCCGACACGCTCCGCCCCAACCGCACCGCCGGCCGGCCGGCGTCCGAACCGCGCGTCGGCGGCATGGTGCCGTTCATCCTCGGCGCCACGGCGATGTTCGCGGTGCAGTACTCCACCCAGGCGATCCTGCCGTCGCTCTCGCGCGAATTCGGCATCAGCCCGGCGACCGCCGGCCTGTCGGTGTCGATGCCGATCCTCGCGCTCGCGGTGGCGGCCTGGTTCTGGGGCCCGCTCTCGGACCGGATCGGCCGCAAGGCGAGCGTGGTCACCGCGAGCGGCCTGCTGGTCATCCCGTCGATCGCGGCGGCGCTGGCCCCCACGTATCCGCTGCTGCTCGCGGCACGCGTGGCCCAGGGACTGTGCATGCCGGGCCTGCTGACGGTGGGCGTCTCGTACGTGGGCGACCTGTACATGCCCCGGATCGGCGCCCGGGCGATGGGCTTCTACCTCGCGAGCCTGGTGGCGGGCGGGCTGATCGGGCGCGTGGGCGTGGGGATGCTGGCGTCGCTCACCAACTGGCGGTTCGCGCTCCTGCTGGTGGCGGTCCTGCCGCCCGCCGCGTCGGTGGGCCTGCGCCGGACGCTGCCGGACGAGATCCCGGACCACGCCGCCGGAAGGGCCCTCTCGCTGGGTGCGCTGCGCGCCGCGCTCTCCAACCCCGGCCTCGTCACGGTCACGATCGCGGCGAGCTCGCTCTTCTTCGGGTTCACGGCGACCTTCTCCTACGTGGGCTTCCGCCTGGAGGCGGAGCCGTTCCTCCTCTCGCCCGGGGCCGCCAGCCTCCTGTTCCTGCTCTGGCTGTTCGGGCTCGTGGGACCGTCCGCGGGGCGCCTGGCGGACCGGGTGGGGTGGCGGCGGGTCGCCTTCGGGTCGCTGGCCATCGGCGGCATCGGCCTTGGGATCAGCCTCGTGCCGGTGCTGCCGGTCGTTGTGCTCGGGCTGGCGATCCTCGCGGTCGCCGGGTTCTCCGGCTTCACGGCGTTCCAGCTGGGCCTGGTGGCCACCGCCCGCCAGAACCGGGGAGTCGCGTCGGCGCTCTACTACAGCGTCTACTACTCCGTGGGCGCGGCAGGCGGATACCTGCCGGGCCTGGCCTGGGAGCGCTGGGGGTGGCCGGGCGTGGCGCTCACAGTGCTCGCGGTGTTCGGGGTGGGTGCGACGGTGCTGGCCGCCGGGAGCCGGGCGTCGCGATCACGCTCCTGACCCCGATCTAGGCTGCCTCGAGCAGGGTGTCCCGGAGCCGCGTCACCGAGTCCGCACGCAGGCCAAGCCCATCGGTGAAATAGCCCTCCACGGACCCGAACGTCGTGCGCATCTCGTCGAACGCGTCCTCGAGGTAGACCGGGAGGACGCCCACGAGCGGCGCGAGATCGCGGGCATCGCCGCCGCCCGCCACGTAGCGCGCGACCAGCGGGCCCATCACCGGGCGCAGGGCCGCGGTGCTCGCGAGGAAGTCCGCGCGCACGGTCTTCTCCGGCACGCCGAGCAGGGTGAGCAGGACGGCCGCCGCCCAGCCCGTCCGGTCCTTGCCGGTCGTGCAGTGGAAGACCGCGGGCAGCCGCGCCCGGTCGGCGAGCCCGCCGAACACGCGGGCGTATGCCTCCCTGGCCGACGGGCTGAGCACGAACCCGCGGTAGTTGTCACGGAACATGGCCTCGGCGCGGCCGTCGCCGAATGCGGCGTGGCCGGCCGCGGGCGAGTCGAGGTGGGCGAACAGGCGCATGGGGCTCTCGCCGGGCGAGTCGCCCACGACATCGGCGACGACGTACTCGATGCCGAGGGGCAGCCGCTCGACCTCGGAGGCCTGCCGGCGCTCGCCATCGGTCCGCAGGTCGTAGATGGTCCGGACGCCCAAGGCCACAAGCCGGGCGGCATCCGCGTGGACCAGGCGGCTCATCTCCGTGGAGCGGTAGACGAGGCCGGGCCGGACCCGGCGGCCGTCGGTCGTGCGGTGACCACCGAGGTCGCGGAAATTGGGGATCGCCGGATGCCTGGCTCCGGGACCGTCGTCCACCATCGGTCC
>JBAXFC010000031.1:0-14801 GCA_037140135.1 Chloroflexota bacterium | reverse complement strand
GTCCGGTGGAAGAACTGCGGCCCATAGCCGGCGCCCGTGATCAGTTCGCGCGCCACGCCGTCGATCCGCTCACAGGAGATGCCCGGCCGGACGGCGGCGGTCGCCGCCTCCTGGGCTGCGTGCAGGACGTCGTAGAGCGTGAGGAAGTCCGGATCGGGCGCCTGTCCGTCGGGGCCGCCGGAGACCCAGACCGTGCGCGTGATGTCGGAGCCGTAGCCGCCAAGCTGGCCGCCGATGTCGATCACGATCGGCTCGCCGGCGGCGATCACGCGCTCACCCGGATCGTGGTGCGGCGAGGCGCTGTTGGGCCCGGAGGCCACGATCCAGAACTCCGCGTGGTCGTGGCCCTCCTCCACGAGGCGGTCACGGATCTCGCGGGCCACGTCGGCCTCGGTGCGGCCGATGAGCGGACCCGACGCCACCGCGAGCACGACCCGGTCGGCGGCGTGGGCGGCGCGCCGCAGGAGCGCGACCTCGTCGGGATCCTTGCGCATCCGCAGCGCCCGCAGGACCGCCGATGCGAGGGTGAAGCGTGCCGCCGGGAACACCCGCTGCAGCCCCAGCACGAAGGCCGCCCGCAGCCCGTCCGAGACCGCCACGGCGCCGATGTCGGCGGCCGGGCAGCCCACCGCGGCCGAGAGGCGGGCGGCCACGAGGGCCATCGGGTCCTCGGTCTCCTCCCAGGTGGCAACCTCGAGCGCGCCGGCCCCGGCGGCCGGGCACGTCCGGGCAGGCGTTGCCTCGAGGCGTGGGGCCACGAGCGTGATCGGAGCGGCCTGCCGGGAGGGGACGATGAGCAGCGTCAGCCGCTCAAGCGGCAGGGCCTCGTAGCCGGTGAGGTACCGCAGGTCGGCACCCACCCCGACGAGCAGCGCGTCGAGGCCGGTCGCAGCGGCCGCGGCCCTGGCGCCGGCGAGCCGTTCCTCGTACCGCCGGGTGGGGATCGCGCTGGTCATCGGGTCTCCTCACGGGCGGCCCGGAGGCCGGAGATCCAGGCGCCGAGATCACGGTCACCGTGCTCGTGCAACGCCCGGTAGGCGTAGACGTGGACGGCCCCGGCGGCCTTGGCGGCGCGCCGGAGCGGGGCGTCGTCGTGCTGGGCGACGGCGACCGCCGGCACCGAGGCGGCGCTGGCGGCGGCGAGGGCCTCCGTCCCGTCGTAGGCGCGGGCCGTGCAATCCACGACGCACCCCTCAACGTCCGGCAGGACCGCTGCGAGGCGCGTGGCATCACGGACGGCAACCGGCTCCGCGCCCGCGCGGCGGACCAGGTCGGTCAACCGCGTGGCCCAGATCAGGTCGTCGGCGAGGATCGCGACCCGCGGCTTCGCCAGGTCGGGATCCGCGGTCACCCGAGCGCCGTGACCAGGTGGCGGAAGAGGTCCGCGGCGGCGACCACGCCGATCGGCTGCTTGGCGTCGTCCACGATGGGGATGTGGCGGAACTCGCCGACCGCCATCTTGTGGATCGCCACGGCCAGCGTGTCGTCGTGGCGCAGGACCACCGGGTCCCTGGTCATGAAGTCGCGGACCTTGTACAGCCCGAGGCGCTTGTCGGCCGCCTTCACCACCGCATCGCGGTCCGTGAAGATGCCGACGAGGCGTCCCTCGTCCACGACCAGGAGGCAGTCGCCGCCCGATGCGTGCATCTGGCTGATGGCCTCGGCGACGGGCATCCCCGGATCCACGAGGACCGGGGACCCGATCCCGAGCCGGGCGAGATGCTCGCCCAGCAGGGTGTCCGTGTAATCGAGGGTGGGCTGCGGCGCGTTCGAGCCGGCGAGGTCCGCACCGCAGTTGGCGCAGTTGTCCTCGCCCTCGAAGTTGTCGGAGTGGC
Organism: Chloroflexota bacterium; assembly: GCA_037140135.1. Taxonomy (GTDB): domain Bacteria; phylum Chloroflexota; class Limnocylindria; order Limnocylindrales; family CSP1-4; genus CAIXZV01. Next base: position 12,966 of record JBAXFC010000031.1, on the reverse strand, counting down.
AGACAGGGCAGAGCATCGACTACTCCACGACCCAGGTCTCGCCGGCGAGAAGCAGCTTGGCGAGGTCACCCTCGCCGGACTTCTCCTTCGCCGCCGTGATCTGGGCATCGACGAGATCGGAATGGGTGGGCCGCTGGACCTCGCGCAGGATGCCGATCGGGACCGGGAAGTCCGGCCAGAACATCCGCGAGAGGATGAGGGCGAGATAGGGATCCTCGGCGTACTGGTCGTGGACCAGGAGATCGGCCTCGGTGACGCCGTCCTCGCCGATCGTGACCACCTCGGGGTGGAGACCGTTGAGGCGGATGCCCTTGTTGCGCTCCTTGCCGTAGATGAGCGGCTTGCCGTGCTCGAGCACGAGCATCCGGTCATCCCGGACATCACGCTCGGTGAACTCGCGCCAGGCGCCGTCGTTGAAGATGTTGCAGTTCTGCAGCACTTCGACGTAGCTGGCGCCCTTGTGGCGGCCGGCGGCCTCGAAGGTGTGCTGCATGTGCTCGGTGTTGTTGTCCACCGAGCGGGCGACGAACGTGGCCTCGGCGGCGATCGCCAGGGTCAGCGGCATCACGGGCCGGTCCACGGAGCCCATCGGCGTGGACTTCGTCCGCTTCCCGAACTCGGAGGTGGGCGAGGTCTGGCCCTTGGTCAGGCCGTAGATCCGGTTGTTGTGCATGATCATGGTGAAGTCCACGTTCCGGCGCATCGAGTGCAGGAAGTGGTTGCCACCGATCGAGAGCGCGTCGCCGTCGCCGGTGATCACCCAGATCATCAGCTCCGGCCGGGCCAGCTTGAGCCCCGTCGCCAGCGTGGGCGCGCGACCGTGGATCGAGTGGAACCCGTACGTGTTCATGTAATACGGCAGGCGGCCGGAGCAGCCGATGCCGGAGATGAAGACGATGTTCTCCTTCGGCACGCCGAAGTCGGGCATCACCTTCTGGGTCTGGGCAAGGATCGAGTAGTCCCCGCAGCCGGGGCACCACCGGACCTCCTGCTCCGCGACGAAGTCCTTGCGGGTCAGCTTGATGGGTGCGGTGTTCTCGAGCGTCTCGGTCATCGTGTCAGCTCCGCTCGGCCAGGAGGCGGTTGGCCTCGTCGACGATCTCGGCGATCCGGAACGGCTTGCCCCGGACCCGTCCGTAGCTGATGGCATCCACCAGGTACGTGCCGCGGATCACGAACCAGAGCTGGCCGAGGTTGAGCTCGGGGATCAGCACGGTCTTGTAGCTGCGCAGCACCTCGAGGGTGTTCTTGGGGAACGGGAACAGGTGGCGCAGCTGGGCGTGGGCCACGGACTTGCCCTCGGCCTGGAGCCGCTCCGCTGCGCTGCGCAACGCGCCGTAGGTGGAGCCCCAGCCCAGGATCAGCAGGTCGCCGCGCTCGGGTCCGAAGATCTCGAGGTCCGCGATGTCGTTGGCGATGCCCGCGATCTTGTCGCGGCGCAGCACCGTCATGCGGTGGTGGTTCTCGGTGTCGTAGCTCACGGTGCCCAGGCCGTCGAGCTTCTCGAGGCCGCCGATGCGGTGCTCGAGGCCCGGGGTGCCGGGGACGGCCCACGGCCGGCTCAGCGTCTCCGGATCACGTCCGTAGGGCATGAACCGGGCGTCGGTCTTGACGGCGTTGGGGACGGAGATGTCCGGCAGGTCGTCGAGGGACGGGACCTTCCAGGGCTCCGCGCCGTTGCCCACGAACGCATCCGAGAGGTACATGACCGGGGTCATGTACTTGAGCGCGAGGCGCGAGGCCTCGATCGCCATGTCGAAGCAGTCGCCGGGGGTGGCCGGGGCCACGACCGGCATCGGCGCCTCGCCGTTGCGGCCGAAGATCGCCTGGAACAGGTCCGCCTGCTCCACCTTGGTCGGGAGCCCGGTGGAGGGGCCGGCGCGCTGGACGTTGACGATGACCACCGGCAGCTCGGTCATGACCGCGAGGCCCATGGCCTCGGTCTTGAGCGCGACACCGGGACCGGACGTGCCGGTGAGGGCGAGCGCGCCCCCGTAGGCCGCGCCGATCGTGGAGCCCATGGCCGCGATCTCGTCCTCGGCCTGGAAGGTCCGCACCCCGAACGACTTGTAGGTCGCGAGGTACTGGAGGATGTCGGTGGCCGGGGTGATCGGGTAGGAGCCGTAGAACAGGTCGCGCTTGGCGGCGCGGGCTGCGGTCAGGAAGCCGAGCGCCGTCGCCTCGTTGCCGGTGATGTTCCGGTAGGTGCCCCGCGGCAGCCTGGCCTTGGGGACCCGGTAGGTCTGGTGGAACATCTCGGTGGTCTCGCCGAAGGCGTAGCCGGCCTTGAGGGCCCGCGTGTTCGCCTCCGCGACGACCGGCCGGCCGCCGAACTTCGACACGATCCACGCGATCGTGGGCTCCATCGAGCGCTCGTACAGCCAGAACATCAGGCCCAGCGCGAAGAAGTTCTTCGTGAGGTCGACCTGCTTGCTGGTCATGTCCAGCCCCTCGAGCGCCGCAGCGTTGAGGGTGCCGATCGGCACGGGGAAGAGCTTGTACTGCTTGAGCGAGTCGTCCGTGAGCGGGTTCGCCGCGTAGTTGGCCTTGGACAGGTTGGAAGGCGTGAACGCATCGCTGTTGACGATGATCGCGGCGCCCGCCGGCAGGTCGTACAGGTTGGTCTTGAGCGCCGCCGGGTTCATGGCGACCAGCACGTCCGGCGCGTCACCCGGGGTGTGGATGTCGGACGCGGAGAAGCTGATCTGGAACCCGGAGACACCGGGCAGGGAGCCGGCGGGGGCGCGGATCTCGGCCGGGTAGTCCGGGAACGTGCTGATGTCGTTGCCGAAGACGGCTGCGGTCCGCGTGAACTGGGTCCCGGTCAGCTGCATGCCGTCGCCGGAATCGCCCGCGAACCGGATGGTGACTCGATCGAGCGTCTGGACCTCGCGCTCGATGCCTTCGCTGGTAGTCATCCGCCTTCGGCCTGCTCCATGCGCTGATGCGGTCGGGGTGGAAGGTTGAGCAGCTCCTCGGGGAAGGACTCCGCGAGGAACTTGAGGATGTCGACCTGGCGGACGACCCCCACGAGCTTGCCGTTCTCGTCCACGACGGGGACGTTGCGGTACCGGCTCGACTGCATGAGCTCGAGCGCGTCCCGGACCGTCTGCTCGAGGTGGAGGGTGTGCGGATTGGTGGTCATGTACGTCTCGACGGGAGCGTCGAGATCCGCGCCGGAGGCGACGTCGGGGCCGACCAGGCGACCGAAGACGTCCCGCTCCGTGAGCACGCCGATGAGCCGGTTCTCGGCGTCCGTGATGAACACGGAGTCGCCGGTTCCGGTCGCCACGATGGCGCGCAGGCAGTCACCGATCGTCGACCCGGGCGGCATCGCCACGGGCTGTCGCCGACCGACGACCATCAGGGGTTCCGATACGAGGGCAGGTACGCGCGCTACAACGGCGCGCTCGGAGAGCTCAGCCACGGGGGAAGTGTACGTCTCGTCACCGGACGGCGCCCTTCCCATTGCGGCCCGGTTGCAGGCGTCCGACCGGCCCGGGGAGGGTTCCCCGAACGGCCCCCGGTGGAGGTCGCCCGTTCGATACCCTCGGGTCGGTGGATCGCGCCCGGGTCTTCGGTATCGCCCTCGTCGTCGTTGCCGCCGTCGGTTACGGCTCCGGCGGGCTGTTCGCGAAGCCAGCCTATGCGGCAGGCGTCGACTGGCTGACGGTCATGGCCTGGCGTTTCGGGATCGCCGTGGCGTTGAGCTGGGGCCTGGTCGCCGTGCGCCCATCGGCGCGGGCGGCACTTCGCGGACTCTCACGGCGGAGCATCCTGGCGACGCTGGGGCTCGGCGCGCTGCTGGTGCTCCACAGCGGCACCTACTACGCCGGCATCGAGACCGTGCCAGTCTCGCTGGCCGGGCTCATCACGGCGATCTACCCGCCGGTCGTGGCGGTGCTGGCCCTGCGGTTCGGGCGTCCGCTCGATGGACGCCGGGCCTGGGGGGCGCTCGCGTTGACGGTCGCGGGAATGATCCTCGCGGTCGGCGGGATCAGTGCGGCCGCCGTGCCCCCGGCCTCGGGGCTGCTGCTGGTCGTCGCCGCCCCGCTGTTCTACGCGTGCTGGATCATCCTCGCGGCCCGCCATTCCGGCGAGACGCGCCATGCCACCGGCAACCAGTCGGCGGCCCCCACCGACGCCCTCGCGACCGGCGCGCTGCTGCTGACCGGGACCGCGCTCACCTACTGGGTCGTCGCGCTCGCGCTTGGCCACCCGGTGCTGCCCGTGGACGTTCCGGCGGCCTCCTGGCCCCCGATGCTGGGCGTGGCGGTCACGGCCGGCTTCCTTGCGCCACAGGCGTTCTATGCGGGCGCGAAGCGGATCGGGGCCGCGCAGGCAGCCCTCGTCTCCACGGTGGAGCCGCTCTGGACGATCCTCGCCGCGGGTCTGCTCTTCGGCCAGCTGCTGACGGCGGTCCAGTGGGCGGGCGCGGCGCTGATCCTCACGGGCGTCGTGCTCTCGCAGACGCGCGGGCGGCGCGCCCGAGCGGCCGCCTCCAGCGACGCGGATGAGCCCGTGCTGCCCCAGCCGCTTGTCCGCCTGGGCGAGGACTGAGGCGTGCGACCCGCATGAACCGCTCGCGCGCCATCGGTATCACCCTCGTCGTCGTCAACGCCGTCGCCTACGGGTCCGGCGGCCTGTTCGCACGGCCGGCCTACGCGGCAGGTATCGACTGGCTGACCCTGATGGCCTGGCGGTTCGGCATCGCGGGCGCGCTGTCGTGGGTGCTGGTGGCGGCGTCGCCGTCCGCGCGGGCCGCGCTGCGGTCGCTGGACCGGCGCTCGTTCCTCGGGTCGGTGCTGCTCGGTGTCTGGTTCATCAGCAACACGGCCACGTACTACGCGGGGATCGCCACGGTCCCGCTCTCGCTGGCCGGGCTGATCGTCTACATCTACCCGCCGGTCGTCGCGGTGCTGGCGGTGTTCTTCGGGCTTCCGCTCGAGGGGCGCCGGGCGTGGACGGCCCTGGCGATCGCGGTGGTGGGGGTGGTGCTCGCGGTGGGTGGCATCGACGCCTCCAAGGCACCGCCGGTCGGCGGGCTGCTGCTCGTGCTCGCGGCGCCGCTCCTCTACTCCGGGTGGATCATCCTCGCGGCGCGGCACACCGGGGAGGATCGTCGCCGGACAGGCGCCGAGGCCGTGGGCGGCAACAACGTGCTCCTCGCGAGTGCCCTGCTGCTGTCCACCACGGGGATCAGCTACTGGACCTGGTGCCTGGTGACGTCGCACCCGGTGCTGCCGGGGGACATCCCGGCGGCCGCGTGGCCCGGGATCCTGGGCGTGGCGGTGATCGCCGGGTTCCTGGCCCCCCAGGCGTTCTACGCGGGTGCACAGCGGGTGGGGGCGGCGCAGGCAAGCCTGATCTCCACGGTCGAGCCGCTGTGGACGATCGTCGCGGCCGGGGTTGTGCTCGGCGAACGGCTGGAACCCCTGCAGTGGATGGGCGGGGCCATGATCCTGTTCGGCGTGCTGCTGAGCCAGACGCGCGGGCGGCGGCCGCCGACGGCCGACGAGGAGCCGGTGCTCCCCCAGCCGCTGGTGCACCTCGGCGAGGAGTAGGCGGCGGGGCTCCGGACGAGGGCGGCGTCGCGGCACAAGAGGGTCGTTCAGCCCGCGACGGTCCTCCGCGCGTCCGCGATCAGCGTCCGGGAACCACCGGCCACCAGCGACACGTCGGACCCGATCCCCAGGAACCGGTACCCGCGGGCCAGGTACGCAGCGACCTCCGCGGTCCCCGAGAGCAGGATCCCCGCCACCTTGCCGTGCGCCGCTGCCGCCGCGGCCACGCGGTCCAGCGCCGCCACGAACTCGGGGTGCGCGAACTGGCCGGGGATCCCCATCGCGTGCGAGAGATCGGCCGGCCCCACGAACAGCACGTCCACCCCGTCGATCGCTGCCAGCTCGTCCGCGGCCGCCACGGCGACCGGCGACTCGACCTGGAACACGCCCAGAATCCGCTCATTGATCCGGTGGATGTCCGGGTGGCCGACGGTCGCGTACCCGGCGCCGCGGGTGATGGCGGCGATGCCCCGGATGCCGGCCGGCGGGTAGCGCATCCACGACACGGTCTCGGCCACCTCGGCGACGGTCTCAAGGCGCGGGATCATGAGCCCGTCGGCGCCCAGGTCCAGCACCCGCCCGACGCGCATCCGCTCCCCGGAGATGACGCGCACGAGCGCGGCGCAGTCCGTGGCCTGGATCGCGGCCAGCTGCCCCAGCACCTCGGTCTCGGTGGCCATGCCGTGCTCGAGGTCCACGATGACCCAGTCGAACCCGGCCCGGGCGACGATCTCCGCCGCAGCGATGGAGCCGAAATCAAGGATCAGCCCGAAGGCGGCCTCGCCTGCGAGGACGCGGGTCCGGAGCGAGGAACGGGGCGGGATGGTGGCGGGCGGGATGGGGGTCGTCATGCGCTGATCATGCCCAACCGGCGGGTGCGTCGTGCACCCGACATTGCAGGCTCCGTGCGCTTCCGGCATCGTGGGCGCTCAATTCGAAGAGGGGAGGCCGCATGTCCACCAGCGTCCTGATCGTGGACGACGAGCAGCACATCCGCCTGCTCATCGAGCAGACACTCGAGGAGCTGCTCGACGAAGGGGTCGAGCTCTACACCGCCGCCGATGGGGACGAGGCGCTCGAGGTCATCTCGGCCCAGCGCCCGACGCTCGTCTTCCTCGACGTGATGATGCCCAGGCGGAACGGGCTGGAGGTCTGTCGCGCGGTCCGGGGCGAGCTCGGCAACCACGACACGCACATCGTCCTGCTCACCGCCAAGGGCCAGGCCCACGACCGCGAGGAGGGCCTGGCGGCCGGCGCCAACCAGTACCTGACCAAGCCGTTCGATCCCGACGAGCTGCTCGCGATCGCGCACGCCGTCCTGGCGACGGCATGAGCGAGCTCACCCGCCTCATCGTCCGGCACCGCCACGTGGCACCGATGGTCTCGGGGCTGCTGGCCGGCATCGACACCGCCATCACCATCCGCGACACGGACGGCGAGGCGATCATCGAGCGCGGTGCGCCCGACGGCACGCACGCGGGCCCCGGCGGCCGGGTCGAGATCACGGTGGACGGGGACCTCCTCGGCTGGGTCGAGGGCGGCCGGCAGGCCCGTGGCGTGGCCGGCGTCCTGGCCTACGCGGCGGCGCGCGAGCGCGACAAGCGATCGCTGGCCAACGAGGCCCTCGAGCGGTACCGGGAGCTGTCGCTGATCTACGACCTCGCTGCCGTCATCGGCGGGCACGACGATGTCGAGGCGATCGTGGAGACGGCGGTGACCGAGCTGTCCCGGCTCCCCGGCGACGCACGCGGCTTCCTGCTGCTGTTCGATGGCGCGGACCTGGTGCCGGCGCCCGGCGACCCCGGCGATGACGCCGTGATCACGGACGCGCGAACCGGCCATGGGATCGTGGGCGCGGTGGTTGCGAGCGGCATCGGCGAGGTGGTCGAGGACGCATCGACGGACCCGCGGGCGTCGGCCTCGGAGCGCGCCTCAGGCTCCGTGGTCGCGGTGCCGCTCCGCGCAGGCGACCGGACCATCGGCGTCGTGGGTGCCACCGCGGCGGGCAAGCCGTTCCGGGCCGCCGACCTCAAGGTGGTGACGGCGATCGCCGCCCTTGCGGGGCCGGCGATCGGGCGCTCGCGGGGGCTCCCGGCCGTTGCCGCGGAGGATCGCTCCTGAGCTTCCGGCCGGGTCGGTCCGCGCCGGTCCCACGGGCCCCGAGGGAGTCTCGAGCCGGCACCCCGCCCGCGGCGCAGCCCGACGCCGGCACCACCGAGGAGTCGCTCCGTCGCCGGCTCGCGGAGCTGGCAGGGATCAACGCGATCGGGATCGCGCTCGCATCCACTCGGGATCCGGACGCACTCCTTGACCAGGGCCTGGCCGAGATCGTGGTGCGGCTCGGCTTCGGGCGGGGCGTGCTGGGGGTGATCGACTCCGCCGGCGGGACGATCGGGAGCTGGCGGACGGCCGGCATGGACGATGCGGCGGCCGCGCTCCTCGTCGGGCTCCGCGTCGCGGCCGATGCGCCCGACGCCGCCCCGGCCCTGATCGCCCGGGCCGACGGCCCCCTGCGGTTCCGCGATGCCGATCGGGACGCAGCGGACGCGAACCGTCTGCTCGCCCGGGCCCTCGGCTGCCGCGGGTTCGTGGGCACGCCCCTGGCCAACGGCGGGCGGGTCGCGGGCGTCCTCGTCGTCGCCGATGCGCGCGACGGCCGCGACCTCGAGCCTGCCGACGGACCGCTGCTCTACACGGTGGGCTCGCTGTTCGCGGGGGCGATCGAGGCGGCGCGGCTCGCGGCGGAGCTGGAAGCCCAGAACCGCGCCCTGGAGGCCCGCGTCGCCGAGCGGACGAGGGACCTGGCCGCCGCGCTCGTTGAGGCGGGAGAGGCGCGCGCCACAGCCGAAGCCGCCAACGAGGCCAAGAGCCGCTTCCTGGCCAACGTCTCCCACGAGCTCCGGACGCCGCTCACCTCGGTCGTCGGGTTCGCGAGGCTCAACCGCAAGCGCCTCGACGAGGTGGTCTTCCCGGTCGTCCCGCGCGAGGACCCGAGGGTGGAGCGGGCGGTCCGCCAGGTGGGCGAGAACCTGGGGATCATCGTCGCCGAGGGTGACCGCCTGACCGGCCTGATCAACGACCTGCTCGACCTCGCCAGGATCGAGGCCGGCCGCCTCGAGTGGCACCTGGAGCCGATCCGCCTCGAGGACGTCGTGGACCGGGCGCTGGCGGCAACCTCCTCGCTGCTCGAGACGGCGGACCTGGTCCTCGGGCGCGAGACCGCCGGTGACCTGCCGCTCATCGAGGGCGACGGCGGACGGCTGGTGCAGGTGGTGATCAACCTGCTCTCCAACGCCGTCAAGTTCACGCCGTCAGGCGGCTCGATCGGCGTGACCGTGACGCGCGACGGCGACTTCGTTCGGGTGGCGGTCCGGGATTCCGGGCGGGGCATCCCCGAGGCCGACCTGGAGCGGATCTTCGAGCCCTTCCGCCAGTCCTCGGACACGGTGCCGGACGGGCCGAAGGGGACCGGACTCGGCCTGCCGATTGCACGTCAGATCGTGGAAGCGCACGGGGGCTCGATGGGTGTCCGCTCCGCGCCCGGCGCCGGAAGCACGTTCTGGTTCCGGATCCCGGTCCGCACCGGGGTCGCCGAGGCGACGATCAGCAGATCGGACTAGTCGGTACCAGTACCTGTGGGTCATACCTCGACCCCCCCTGAACGGGCTACGGTCACGGTCCTGTCGGGGAACACAGCCCATACCCCGTCGGCCATGAGGGAACCGGGATGTCAACGATCAAGTCGCTCGCGAGTCGCGCCATCATCCTGATGAGCAGCATGACCGCTCTCGCCCTGTTCTGGGATGCGGGGGCCAAGCGCTGGTTCGGGTGATCGCCGCACCGCACTGAGAACGCCTCGTCTGTGCCCACCGCCGAGGCCCGAGCCGCCGGGAGCCAACCCGGCGGCTCTTGGATTCCCGGGGTCGCCGCGCATCGCAGCCGGGACGGCCGGCCCCGCGAGCGGTCAGCTCTTGCCGCGCTCCCGCCAGAGGCTGCGCAGGATGAACGACACGTTCGCCGGCCGCTCGGCGAGGCGGCGCATGAAATACGGGTACCACTGGCTCCCGAAGGGCACGTAGGTCCGGACGTTCCAGCCCGACGCCACGAGCTGCTCCTGGAGGTCGCGCCGGATGCCGAACAGCATCTGGAACTCGAAGCTGTCGCGCGCGATCCCCTCGGCCTTCGCGACCTCGATCGCGCGCTTGATGAGCCGCACGTCGTGGGTGGCGAGGCCGACGTAGTTGCCCTCGCGCATCAGCTTGAGCATCAGCCGCTCGTACGCCGCATCGACGTCCGCCTTGTCCTGGTAGGCGACCGACGCCGGCTCCTTGTAGGCGCCCTTGCACAGGCGCACCCGGCCGCGCTCCGCGATGATCCCCTCGACGTCGTCCTCGCTCCGGCGCAGCGCGGCCTGGAGCACGACGCCCACGTCGCCCTTCGTGCGGTCCCCCGCCCCCGCCGGCCGGATCGCCCGCCAGACCGCGAGGGTCGCGTCGGTGGTGGTGTGGTCCTCCATGTCGATCCGGACGAACCCGTCAAGCTCCATGACCTTGGCGACGATCCCCCCGATCGTCTCCGTCGCCAGCTCCGGGCTGATGCCGAGGCCCATCTGGGTGGGCTTGAGCGAGACGTTCCGGTCGAGCCCGTTGGCGGCCAGCGTGTCCAGCACGGCCGGATAGCGGCCGGCGGCGGCGCGGGCGTCTGCCTCGGCGGAAACCGATTCGCCGAGGACATCGACGGAGGTCCCCAGGCCCTGCGCGTGGAGCGCGCGGATCGCCGGCAGGGCCTCCTCGAGCGTCTCGCCCGAGATGAAGCGGCGGACCATCGGCCGGGTGATGGGCACCCGGGTCGCGAGATTGCCCAGCGACTTGCGATGGGAGAGCGTGAGGAGCGTCGAGCGCATGGCGCGCTCGGCGGCGTCGCTCGCGGTGGCCTTGACCGGCATCGGTGCCTCGGGGTGGCTGTTCAGTGGGGGGAGTGGGCGGGCGGGGCGCCGTAGGCGGCGTCGAGCTCGGCGATGAGGGGCTTCTCGTCCCGGCGGGTGAGGCCCGCGACGACGAGGTGGGCGGCGATGGCCGCGGTCCAGACGAGCGCGACCGGCAGCAGCAGGGCGGCGACGATCGGCGGGCTCACCTGGCCGGCATCGACCAGGTTCCAGGTCGCGAGCATGCCGGCGACCCAGAGCAGCGCCGCGCCGCCCGTGTAGAAGATCGTCATCACGGACATCATCCCGAGCGGATTGCCGAGCGAGATCCCGGCGATCCTGGGCTTGTCCGGCGGGTAGAAGTAGGCGGCCTCGAGCCGGTGGGCGACGAGGACCTCCTTGCCGAGGCGGGCGTTGATCGCCCGCTCCAGGTACTCCGCGTGACGCCGCGCGAAGACCGTGTAGAAGAACAGGTACCCGGTCTCCATGAACGCGAAGGGGACCAGGAACGGGATCACGATCACCATCGGCGGCCAGATGCCGGCCGCGAGGAAAAGCGCGAGCGTGACCACGAGGTACGTCCGGATGCGCTCGAAGAAGCGCTCCGAGTACCCGAACAGCATCCCGCGCATGCGGGCCAGCTGGTCCTCGAGCAGGCGGAGCTCGGCGGGGTCGGGCGCCGCGGGACGGCCGGCGCCTGCCGTGATCGTGTCCATCCCGCCGATGGTATCGCCGGGATCCCGCACCGGAAGGGAGGTGCGGCGCTAGATTCCGGGCCATGCGGTCCCGACACCCCGGGACCCTCGAGCATCACCGGGAGACGGGATGGCCATCAGCTTCGACCACATGCCGCATCCGCACATCGCGAGCCGCAAGGCGGTGGGGGCGCCGCGCTCCGACGATCCGCCGCCGTCCTTCAACGGCCGGGTGGCACTGATCCTCACCCGGGTCGTGGGCACGATGTGGTGCGCCTACGTGTTCGCGCTCCTGGCGCTGGTCGCCCTGCCGGACGCGTTCAAGAGCGGCAGCCTGCTGCCGATCATCCAGTGGGTGAGCCAGACCTTCATCCAGCTGGTGATGCTCTCGGTGATCATGGTCGGCCAGGCGATCCTGGGACGAGCGGCAGACCGCCGGTCAGAGATGACCTACAACGACGCCGAGGCGATCTTCCACGAGGCCGAGCAGATCCAGGTGCACCTCAAGGAGCAGGACGTGGCGCTCAACGCCCTGCTGGACAAGGTGGCCTCGCTCGAGGCGGCGCTGGTCGCGAAGGGGTAGGACCGGGGCGCCCGGCGGATCGCCGGACGGGCGGCGCGGCGCCGGACGCGGACGGACGGGACGCCGCGCTACTTCCCGGACGAGGCGTCCTTGGTCAGCTGGGCCTCCATCTGGTCGCCCAGCTCCACCGTGCGGCGGAAGGCGGCCCAGACGGCCTCGGAGAGCACGGTGCGCAGGCGGCCCGATTCCAGCTCGTGGATCGCCGCGGCGCTCGTGCCGGCGGGCGACGTCACAGCGTTGCGCAGCACCGCCGGGTGGTCGCCCGACTGCTTGGCGAACCGGGTGCTGCCCTCGAGCGTCTCGATCACCAGGTCGTGCGCGATGTGGCGCGGGAAGCCGAGATGGACGGCGGCATCGATCAGTGCCTCCATCACCAGGAACACGTAGGCGGGGCCGGTGCCGGAGACGGCGGTGGCCATGGCCACGAACTTCTCGTCCTCCACCTCCAGCTCGGCACCGAGGACGCCGAGGAAGGCCTTCGCCTGCGCCCGCTGCTCGGCCGTGCAGGCCGGCGTGGCGTACCAGACGGTCATGCCGGCGCCGATCCGGGCCGGCGTGTTGGGCATGGCACGGATGACCTGGTCATGGCCAAGCGTGGCGACGAGCGCGTTGGTGGTGGGCCCGGCGAGCACGGACAGGACGACCTGGCCCTGGTGCAGGTGCGGCCCGATCTCCTTGCCCACCTTGGCCAGCATCTGCGGCTTGACGGCGAGCAGGATGACGTCCGCATCCTTGACCGCCTCGGGATTGGAGGTGACCACGCGGATCCCGAGCGACGACTCGAGGGCGGCACGGCGCTCGGGGCGCGGGTGGCTGGCGACGACCTGGTCCGGCGTCACGAGCCCGCCGCGGAACAACCCGGTCAACATGGCCTCGGCCATGACGCCGGAACCGACGCAGGCGATTGTGCGGGCGGCGAGGGGCGACATCGTCGGCGGAGGATACCACCGTGAACGGGGCGCCTCGCGGCCCCAGGCTCAGTGGGCGGTCGCGCGGATCATGACGAAGAACCGGCCGCTGGGCCGGACCTCGGCGACGTCGAAGCCGGCGCGGACGAGCGCCGCCTCGACCAGGGCAGGCTCGTGGTAGGTCCAGGCAGCCCCGGCCGGCGCCCCGCCCGCGGGCTCCGGGCGCAGGTCGACGAGCGCGAGCAGGCCGCCCGTGCGGAGCCGCCGCCGCAACGCCGCAGCCGATGGATCG